>NZ_ASSI01000050.1:0-10961 GCF_000466765.1 Burkholderia sp. AU4i
CGCGCCGGCCGCCGCACCGGCTTCACCGCCGGCAACGTCGACTTCCGCCGCCCCCGCCCAGCCGGCCACCGCCGAACCCGCGCAGCCGACCGGCGGCGCCGCGTCGACGAAGGCTTATACGCCGACACCGCAGCAGGTCCGCTACGGCAATGCGATCGCATTCCGCACGTTGATCCCGTCGCCGCTGCTCGAGCAGCTCACCGCGAGCGAATACGCGCAGATCGTGCAGGCGGCCGCCGACAGCAACCGCCTGCTGCCGGCAAACCAGCCGCGCGTGAAACGCCTGCGCGCGATCGTCACGAAACTCGCGCCGTATTCGGTGAAGTGGAACGATCGCGTGAAGAACTGGGCGTGGGACGTGAACGTGATCCGCTCGCGCGACATCCGCCTGACCTGCCTGCCGGGCGGCAAGGTGCTCGTGTACGGCGGCCTGCTCGAGCGCATCCGGCTGAACGACGACGAACTCGGCGTGCTGGCCGCGCACGGCATCGCGCACGCGTTGCGCGAGCATGCGCGCAGCAACTTCAGCGCGGCATCGCAAACTTCGCTGCGCGCCGCCGCGCTGCCGCCGCTGTTCGGCGTCGGCGATCCGCTGCCGCAGGCGCTGAACCTCGGCGAGCGCCTGCAGTCGCTCCACTACGACCCGACCGACGAGACCGAAGCCGACGTGATCGGCGGCGACATCGCCGCCCGCGCGGGCTTCGATCCGCGCGCGGCGATCACGCTGTGGGACAAGCTCGCGGCCGCGACGCGCGCGAACAAGGCCACGGGTTTCATCTACACGCACCCGTACAGCACCGCGCGGCGCCAGGATCTGCTGAACCGGCTGCCGGACCTGATGCCGCTGTACGCGAAGGCGATCGGCAAGCGGGTCGACTCACTGCCCGACTACGCGGGCATCAGCGCGCAGCGGCGCAAGGTCGTGCGGCGCAGCGCCACCGGATGACGCCGGACGCTACGCGTCCGTATCGGCCACGGCCGGGCGAATCCCGATTTCACGCATCCAGCGCACTTCGTCACCGGGGCTGCGGCCGAACAGCCGCTTGAACTCGCGGCTGAACTGCGACGCGCTCGCATAACCGACACGCGCGGCCGCCGTACCGGCGCCGACGCCGTCCTGCACCATCATCAGCCGCGCCTGATGCAGGCGCGCGGCCTTCACGTACTGCATCGGCGACGTCGCCGTCACGTGCTTGAAGTGCGCGTGGAACACCGCGAGGCTCATCCCGGCCTCGCGCGCCAGGGTTTCGACATCGAGGTCGGCCTTCAGCTCCGCATGGATGCGCCGCAACGCCTTCGCGATGCGGCCGAAGTGATGCTGCTGCACGAGCGCCGCGCGGATCGCGTCGCCCTGCGCGCCCGTCAGCACGCGATACGCGATCTCGCGCATGATCGCGGGCCCCAGCACGCGCGTGTCGTGCGGCGAAGCCAGCACTTCGAGCAGCCGCACGACCGCATCGGCCAGCGGCGCGTCGAGCGGCGTCGAATAGACGCCGAGCGGCTCGCTCGCGGCCGCGCCGAGCGTCTCGTCGAGCAGGAGCGCGAGCTCGGCGATCACCGCGAGATCGACGCGGATCGAGATCGCGAGAAACGGCTCGTCCATGCTCGCGAAAGTCTCGCATTCGAACGGCAGCGGCACCGACAGCACGAGATACTGCTGCGCGTCGTAGACGAACGAGCGATCGCCGAGATAACCGAGCTTGCGCCCCTGGCACACGACGATGATGTTCGGTTCGTACAGCACGGGCATGCGCGGCGCGGGACGGCTCACGCGAATCAAACGCACGCCGTCGAGCGCCGCCAGCGTGTCGCCCTCGTTCGGCGCGAGGCGCGTGTGCAGCTCGATCATGCGGCGCTGCACGCGGTCGCCCGTGTCGGCGAAAAGGGGCTCGAAGCTCATCTGCGTCATCCTGTCCGGCAAGAGAATCTGGCTCGCAATGTAGCATCTTGAATGCGTTTTGGCGGCCGTTTGCACGCAGTTCGAGAGGAATAGGCAAATCTTCCAGACCTTCGTGTATTTCATCGCGGCGCCGTGCTCCTTACGATGACGTCCTGCCTCGCCGCATCGCCACAGGGTGCGACGGCAGTTCGTTTCGCCGGATGTTTTCCCGGCCAAGGAGCCCCCTGCATGAGCACCACCTACGCTTACGCGGCAACCGATTCGCAGTCGCCGCTCGCCCCGTTCGAATTCCAGCGTCGCGCGCTGCGCGACCTCGACGTCCAGATCGACGTCCTCTACTGCGGCGTCTGCCACTCGGACCTGCACCAGGCGCGCAACGAATGGCGCAACACGATCTACCCGGTCGTGCCGGGCCATGAAATCGTCGGCCGCGTGACCGCGACCGGCCCGCAGGTATCGCGCTTCAAGGTCGGCGAGCTGGTCGGCGTCGGCTGTCTCGTCGATTCGTGCCGCACCTGCCCGAGCTGCGCCGAAGGGCTCGAGCAGTATTGCGAGAACGGCTTCGTCGGTACCTACAACGGCCAGGATCGCGTGACGGGCGACGTCACGTACGGCGGCTACTCGACGCAGCTCGTCGTCGACGAGGCGTTCGTGCTGCGCGTGCCCGAGACGCTCGACCCGGCCGGCGCCGCGCCGCTGCTGTGCGCGGGGATCACGACGTACTCGCCGCTGCGGCAGTGGAACGTCGGCCCCGGCAAGAAGGTCGGCATCGTCGGGCTCGGCGGCCTCGGCCACATGGGCGTGAAGCTGGCGCGCGCGATGGGCGCGCACGTCGTGCTGTTCACGACGTCGCCGTCGAAGATCGAGGACGGCAAGCGCGTCGGCGCGCATGAAGTCGTGATCTCGAAGGACGAAGCGCAGATGAACGCGCACCTGAACAGCTTCGACTTCATCCTGAACACGGTCGCCGCGCAGCACGACCTGAACCCGTTCCTGCACCTGCTGAAGCGCGACGGCACGATGACGCTCGTCGGCGCGCCGGAGCATGACCATCCGTCGCCGCAGGTATTCAACCTGATCTTCAAGCGCCGCCGCCTCGCGGGCTCGCTGATCGGCGGGATCGCGGAAACGCAGGAAATGCTCGACTTCTGCGCGGAGCACGGGATCACGTCGGATATCGAGACGATTCCGATGCAGCAGATCAACGCCGCTTACGAGCGGATGCTGAAGAGCGACGTGAAGTACCGGTTCGTGATCGACATGGCGTCGATCAAGCAGTAAGCGCCTCCGCCGGGCAGCCCGCACGATCGCCGCCCCAAATGAAACGGGCCGCATCTTCGACATGCGGCCCGTTCTGCATCCGGCGACCGGTGGGTTCGGGCGCTACGCGCGCGGCGCAGCGCCGGCAATCACTTCTTGTAGTCGTAGTCCACCGTCAGCGGCGCGTGGTCGCTGAACTTGATGTCCTTGAAGATCGACGTGCTTTTCGCGGTGCCGGCGACGCCCGGCGTCGCGATCTGGTAGTCGATCCGCCACCCGACGTTCTTCGCATACGCCTGGCCGCGGTTGCTCCACCACGTGTACTGCTCGGCGCGCGGGTCGAGCGTGCGGAACACGTCGACGTAGCCGACATCGTCGAACAGCTTCGTGAGCCACTCGCGCTCTTCCGGCAGGCAGCCCGAGTTCTTCTGGTTGCTCTTCCAGTTCTTGATGTCGATTTCCTTGTGGACGATGTTCACGTCGCCGCACAGGATCACCTCGCGCTTCTTCTTGAGCTGGGCAAGGTGCGGCATGAACTCGTCCATGAAGCGGTACTTCGCCTGCTGGCGCTCCTCGCCGCTCGAGCCGGACGGCACGTACACCGACACGACCGACAGCTTGCCGTAGCGCGCCTCGACATAACGACCCTCGGCATCGAATTCGCTGCTGCCGAAGCCGATGATCACGTCGTCGGGCTCGCGGCGGCTGTACACGCCCGCGCCGCTGTAGCCCTTCTTCTCGGCGTGGTGAAAATAGCTCTTGAAGCCGTGCGGCTCGACGAATTCGGCCGGCAGGTCGTCGGCCGAGACCTTGATTTCCTGCACGCACACGCAATCGGCGTTCTGTTCGCCGAGCCACTCGAAGAAGCCCTTCTTCGCGGCGGAGCGGATGCCGTTCAGGTTGGCGGTAATCACTCGCATCATGTCGGATTCCGTTCAGTTCGATGTTTTACAGGGGGGCAGCTTAACGGATCTTCACGCCTTCGAGCTCGGGCTTCGGCGGCGGGAATTCCAGCTTCATGTCGGTCATCGTGCGCAGCAGCAGCTCGGCGATCATCACGTTGCGGTGCGTCTTCGAGTTGGCCGGGATCACGTACCACGGCGCATGCTCGGCGGACGTCGCGGCAAGCGCGTCGCGGTACGCGGACTGGTACGCGTCCCAGTGCTTGCGCGCGTCGAGATCGGAGATGTCGAACTTCCAGTGCTTGGTCGGATCGTCGATGCGCGCCTGCAGCCGCGCGCGCTGCTCGTCCTTCGAGATATGCAGGAAGCACTTGATGATCGTCGTGCCGTTCTCGACCAGCATCGTCTCGAAATCGCGGATCTGCCGGTAGCGGCGCTCGCATTCCTTCGCGTCGATCAGGTCGAGCACGCGCGGCACGAGCACGTCTTCGTAGTGGCTGCGGTTGAAGATCGCGAGCTCGCCCGCGGCCGGCACCTGCGCATGCACGCGCCACAGGAAGTCGTGCGCGGCCTCGATCGGCGTCGGCGCCTTGAACGGCACGACGCGCAGGCCGAGCGGATCGACCTCGCGGAACACCGCGCGCACGGTGCCGTCCTTGCCGCTGGTGTCCATCCCCTGCAGCACGAGCAGCACGCGCTTCTTCTGCTGCGTGTGCAGGCGCTCCTGCTGCACGTCGAGTTCGGTCGACACGGCCGACAGCCGTTCGCGGTCGTCGTCCTTCGAGCCGGACGAAAACGGCTTCGCGGCCGGGTCGAACGCATCGAGCTTGAATGCGGCGGCTTCCTTCTCGCGCGTGAAATAAGGCACGCGGAAATCGTCGAGCGCGGGTTGTTTCGCCATTCGTTCCTCCGTTGGACGGTGTGACGCATACGATAACGCATCCGCCAAACGCAACGGGCCGCCCCGAACTGGTTCGAGGCGGCCCGTCGTCAAGCGCGGTTCAGGCGCGCGGTCATGCTCAGCCGAGCTTCTTCTTCAGCAGTTCGTTGACCTGCTGCGGGTTGGCCTTGCCCTTGGTCGCCTTCATCGCCTGGCCGATCAGCGCGTTGAACGCCTTTTCCTTGCCCGCGCGGAATTCCTCGACCGACTTCGCGTTCGCCGCGAGCACTTCATCGATGATCGCTTCCAGCGCGCCGGTGTCGGAGATCTGCTTCAGGCCCTTCGCGTCGATGATGCGGTCGGCCGCGCCTTCGTCGTCCGGCTTCTCGTCCCAGATCGTCGCGAAGATCTCCTTCGCGATCTTGTTCGAGATCGTGCCGTCGGCGATGCGCTGCAGCAGCAGCGCGAGCTGCGCGGCCGACACGGGGATCGCGTCGATCTCGATGCCGTCGCGGTTCAGTTGCGACGATACGTCGCCCATCAGCCAGTTCGCGGCGATCTTCGCGTTCGCGGCGCCGGCCTTCGCGACCACCGACTCGAAATACGCGGCCATCGCCTTGCTCGACGTCAGCACGCCCGCGTCGTACGCGGACACGCCGTACTGCTCGGCGAAACGCTGCTGCATCGCGGCCGGCAGCTCGGGCATCCCGGACTGCACGCGCTCGATCCAGTCCTGGCCGATCACGAGCGGCATCAGGTCGGGGTCGGGGAAGTAACGGTAGTCGTGCGCGTCTTCCTTGCTGCGCATCGAGCGCGTCTCGCGCTTGTCCGGATCGTAGAGGCGCGTTTCCTGCACGACTTCGCCGCCGTCCTCGATCAGTTCGATCTGGCGACGCACTTCGTAGTTGATCGCTTCCTCGAGGAACCGGAACGAGTTCAGGTTCTTGATTTCCGCGCGCGTGCCGAACTTCTCCTGGCCGACCGGTCGCACCGACACGTTCGCGTCGCAGCGGAACGAGCCTTCCTGCATGTTGCCGTCGCAGATGCCGAGCCACACGACGAGCCCGTGCAGCGCCTTCGCATAGGCCACGGCCTCGGCCGCGCTGCGCATTTCCGGCTCGGTGACGATCTCGAGCAGCGGCGTGCCTGCGCGGTTCAGGTCGATCCCGGTCATCCCGGCGAAGTCTTCATGCAGCGACTTGCCCGCGTCTTCCTCGAGGTGCGCGCGGGTCAGGTTGACCGTCTTCTCGTACGCTTCCTTGCCGGCCTTTTCGTTGGCGGGCACCTGGATCGTGATCTGGCCGCCCTGCACGACCGGAATCTCGTACTGGCTGATCTGATAGCCCTTCGGCAGATCGGGGTAGAAATAATTCTTGCGCGCGAAGATGCTGCGCGGCGCGATGGTCGAGCCGATCGCGAGGCCGAAGCGGATTGCCCGCTCGACCGCACCGCGGTTCAACACCGGCAGCACGCCCGGCAGCGCCAGGTCGACCGGGCACGCCTGCGTGTTCGGCTCGGCGCCGAACTGCGTCGACGCGCCCGAGAAAATCTTCGAGACGGTCGACAGTTGCGCGTGCGTCTCGAGACCGATAACGACTTCCCATTGAGTAGCCATGTGCTTACACCCCTGCCGGAACTTGCTTGTGCCAGTCGGTCGCGCGCTGGAACGCGTCGGCGACCTGCAGCATCCGGGCTTCGTTGAAATAGTTGCCGATGATCTGCAGGCCGACCGGGCGCTTCGCGTTCGCGCCGGCGCCGAAGCCGCACGGCACGCTCATGCCGGGCAGGCCCGCGAGGCTCACCGACAGCGTGTAGATATCCGCGAGATACATCTGCACCGGATCGTCGCCCTTCGAACCGAGATCCCATGCGACCGTCGGCGAGGCCGGGCCCATGATCACGTCGCAGGTCCTGAACGCTTCCTGGAAATCGTTCGCGATGATGCGGCGGATCTTCTGCGCCTGCAGGTAGTACGCGTCGTAGTAGCCGTGCGACAGCACGTACGTGCCGACCAGGATCCGGCGCTTCACCTCGGGGCCGAAGCCTTCCGCGCGCGACTTCTTGTACATGTCGAGCAGGTCGCCGTATTGCGCGGCGCGGTGGCCGAAACGCACGCCGTCGAACCGCGACAGGTTCGACGACGCCTCGGCCGGCGCGATCACGTAATACACGGGGATCGACAGCTCCGTCTTCGGCAGCGACACGGGCACGAGCGTCGCGCCGAGCGCTTCATACTGCTTCAGTGCCGTGTCGATCGTCGCGCGTACGTCGTCGGCCAGGCCGTCGCCGAAATACTCGTTCGGCAGGCCGATGCGCAGGCCCGCGAGCGGCTTGCCCGCATCGTTGCCGGCCGCCCACGGCTGGCCGAGGTGGCGCGTGAAGTCTTCGTCGTCGCGGTCGAGGCTCGTCGAGTCGCGCTCGTCGAAGCCGGCCATCGCATTCAGCAGCAGCGCGCAGTCGGACGCGCTCTGCGCCATCGGGCCGCCCTGGTCGAGCGACGACGCGAACGCGATCATCCCGTAGCGCGACACGCGGCCGTAGGTCGGCTTGATGCCCGTCACGCCCGCGAACGACGCGGGCTGGCGGATCGAGCCGCCGGTGTCGGTGCCGGTTGCCGCCGGCGCGAGACGCGCGGCGACGGCGGCCGAGCTGCCGCCCGAGCTGCCGCCCGGCACGGCGTTCGTGTCCCACGGGTTCTTCACCGCGCCGAACGCCGAGTTCTCGTTGGACGAGCCCATCGCGAACTCGTCCATGTTGGTCTTGCCGAGCGTGACCATGCCGGCCGCCTGCAGGCGGGCGACGACGGTCGCGTCGAACGGGCTCGCGTAGTTCGCGAGCATCTTCGAGCCGGCGGTCGAGTGCCAGCCGCGCGTGACGAACACATCCTTGTGCGCGATCGGCAGGCCGGTGAGCGCGCCGCCCGCGCCGCGCGCGAGTTCCGCGTCGGCAGCTTTCGCCTGCGCGAGGGTCAGGTCGGCATCGACGTGGACGAACGCGTTCAGGTCGCGCGCGGCGTCGATCCGTTTCAGGTAGAGCTGCGCGAGCTCGACGGCCGAGCATTCCTTGGCGGCGAGCGCGGCGCGCAGTTCGGTCAGGCTTTTTGCGTGCATTGAGTGGTTTTCCTGGGAATTCTGGGTGGCGCGCGGCGCTGGCCGGCGCGCTTGTCGTCGAATGCTTACTCGATCACCTTCGGCACGAGATAGAGGCCGTCCTGGACGGCCGGCGCCGGACGCTGGTTGTCGTCGCGATTGACGACTTCCGTCACGACGTCGTCGCGCAGGCGCTGCGCGACTTCCTGGATCTGTTCGATCGGGTGGGCGAGCGGCGCGATGCCGGCGGTGTCGACCGCCTGCATCTGCTCGACGAGGCCGAAGAGATCATTGAGCTGGCCGAGCATGTGCTCGGCGTCGGCGTCGGCCATTTCGAGTCGCGCCAGGTGCGCGATGCGTTTCACATCGGTCAGGGTCAGGGCCATGCGATCACCGGAAAAACAAGACTGCGCAATGCATCGAAAGCAGCACTGCGGCGGGGGGTTGGAGGGTGCGATCCCACCCTCAAAAATCGGGGCCGAAGCGGCAAAAATACCGCCCGTTTCGATTCAAATACCGTGAAATTATAAGGTATCATTACGCGTTCGACCCAAACCCGGCAGCCTTTTCCCGCACCGTTTCGCCCCGCTTCGGCAAGCCGTGCGTGCTTCGTGCGATCCCCGGTAGACATCACTCGCAGCTTCGTGCGCCGCGGCGGCCGCTTCCGCCACGCTTCCCGAGGCTGTTATTTTTTCCGCTGCCGCCCTCAGCGCTCGCTATGCAGGGCCGGCCCAGAGCGAAACAGGATTCTGAATGTTCGGTTTTTTGCGCAGCTACTTCTCCAACGATCTCGCGATCGACCTCGGCACCGCAAACACCCTGATCTACATGCGCGGCAAGGGCATCGTGCTCGATGAGCCGTCCGTCGTGTCGATCCGCCAGGAAGGCGGCCCCAACGGCAAGAAGACGATCCAGGCAGTCGGCAAGGAAGCCAAGCAGATGCTCGGCAAGGTACCGGGCAACATCGAGGCGATCCGCCCGATGAAGGACGGCGTGATCGCCGACTTCACCGTCACCGAGCAGATGATCAAGCAGTTCATCAAGACGGCCCACGAGTCGCGCATGTTCTCGCCGTCGCCGCGCATCATCATCTGCGTGCCGTGCGGCTCGACCCAGGTCGAGCGCCGCGCGATCAAGGAAGCCGCGCACGGCGCCGGCGCATCGCAGGTCTACCTGATCGAGGAGCCGATGGCGGCCGCGATCGGCGCGGGCCTGCCGGTGTCGGAAGCCACCGGCTCGATGGTCGTCGACATCGGCGGCGGCACGACGGAAGTCGGCGTGATCTCGCTCGGCGGCATCGTCTATAAAGGCTCGGTGCGCGTCGGCGGCGACAAGTTCGACGAGGCGATCGTCAACTACATCCGCCGCAACTACGGGATGCTGATCGGCGAGCAGACCGCCGAGGCGATCAAGAAGGAAATCGGCTCCGCGTTCCCGGGTTCCGAAGTCAAGGAAATGGAAGTGAAGGGCCGCAACCTGTCGGAAGGCATCCCGCGCAGCTTCACGATCTCCAGCAACGAAATCCTCGAAGCGCTGACCGATCCGCTGAACCAGATCGTGTCGTCGGTGAAGATCGCGCTCGAACAGACGCCGCCGGAACTCGGCGCCGACATCGCCGAACGCGGGATGATGCTGACGGGCGGCGGCGCGCTGCTGCGCGACCTCGATCGCCTGCTCGCGGAAGAAACCGGCCTGCCGGTGCTCGTCGCGGAAGATCCGCTCACCTGCGTCGTGCGCGGTTCGGGCATGGCGCTCGAACGCATGGACAAGCTGGGCAGCATCTTCTCGTACGAGTGATCGTCTAGGCAGTTTTCCTGACATGACGCACCCGCGGCGTGGCCGGCTCGCTCATTCAGAACGAACCGCCGCGCCGTTTGCGCGTCTGAGCTTCATTTAACCGATCGTTCGCGCCCGGCGCCGACCATGGAATACAGTCCGCCGCCCCTCTTCAAGCAAGGCCCGCCCGCGCTCGCGCGGCTCATCTTCTTCGTCGCCGTCGCGATCGCACTGCTGGTGTCGGACGCGCGCTTCAACACGCTCGAAATCGTCCGCGGCGTGCTCGGCACCGTGCTCTATCCGCTGCAGCGCGCCGCGCTCGTGCCGCGCGACCTGTTCATGGGCGCGGCCGACATCGCCGTCACCGGCGCGTCGCTGCGCCACGACAACGACGATCTCCGCAAGCGCAACCTGCAGCTGTCCACGCAGGCCAACCAGGCCGCCGTGCTCGCGCAGGAGAACGCGCACCTGCGCGCCGTGCTCGAGCTGCGCCAGCACATCGCGACGCAATCGACGCCGGCCGAGATCCAGTACGACACGAGCGATCCGTTCACGCAGAAGATCGTGATCGGCCAGGGTTCGCAGCAGGGCATCCAGAACGGCGCGCCCGTCGTCAGCGAGAACGGCGTGGTCGGCCAGGTCACGCGCGTGTTCCCGCTGCAGTCCGAAGTCACGCTGGTCACCGACCGCGATCTCGCGATTCCCGTGCAGGTGCTGCGCACCGGCCTGCGCAGCGTGATCTACGGCACGCCGAAGGGCGATTCGCTCGACCTGCGCTTCGTGCCGACGAGCGCGGATCTCGTCGTCGGCGACGAGCTCGTCACGAGCGGCCTCGACGGCGTCTATCCGCCCGGCCTGCCGGTCGCGAAGGTCGTACGCGTCGACAAGCTCGCCGATACCGCATTCGCGCGCGTGACCTGCGCGCCGATCGCCGCCGTGCGCGGCGCGCGCCAAATGCTCGTGCTGCATTACCAGAACGACATCCCGCCGCGCCCGGCCGAGCCCGATCCGGCCGCCGACAAGAACGCGAAGGGCAAGAAAGGCGCGAAAG
The DNA here is from genome assembly GCF_000466765.1 of Burkholderia sp. AU4i. Classification (NCBI taxonomy): domain Bacteria; kingdom Pseudomonadati; phylum Pseudomonadota; class Betaproteobacteria; order Burkholderiales; family Burkholderiaceae; genus Burkholderia; species Burkholderia sp. AU4i. The sequence goes on from NZ_ASSI01000050.1 coordinate 10,859, forward strand.
CCGCCGCGAAAGGCGAGAAGGCCGAGAAGGCCGAGAAGGGCGACAAGGCCGACGCCGGCGCGAAGCCGGCCGCCGCGGCCCAGCCCGGCGCCAGGCCGGCACC
>NZ_ASSI01000051.1:0-846 GCF_000466765.1 Burkholderia sp. AU4i
CTCGGCTTCCTCGATGTAGTGCTGGCGCATCTGCGCGATCTGGCGATAGAACGCGGCCTGGCCGGCTGGCGTGAGCCACGGCGCGCGGTAGATCGACAGCGCCTCGTCGCTCAGCGGCCGGGCGACGGCGTTGCCGAGATAGGCCGACACGAGTGCGTGATGCGCATACGCGGGCAATCCGGTGAAGGCGGCTTCGTGCTGCGCGACGTGGCGCACGAACGGCGAACCCTGCGGCGCGATCGCGACCGGGTTCACGAGCGTGAGATCCGCATAGGCGACGCCGTCGAGGAAGTGTGCGCGCAGCACGGTGGCGCCGCCGTAGTCGTGCGCGAGCACGCGCGGTCGCGAAATGTTCCACTCGTCGAGCATCGCGCCGAACAGCGCGTTCTGGCGGCCGAGCGACACGTCCGCATCCGGCATGTCGGATTGACCGTAGCCGAGCAGGTCGTAGAAGAACACGCGATGACGGCGCGCGAGCCACGGTGCGATCCGCCGCCACACCTGCGACGAAAACGGCGTGCCGTGCACGAGCACGAGCGGCGGCCCTTCGCCTAACGTTCCCCAGGCAATCCGGTGGCCTTCGAAGGTGAAGCGGTTGGCGAGTTCGAGCATCGGCATCTCCGTGCTAACCTGTTTTGGTTGTTAACAGGTTACTCCGGATCGTCCGGGTGTGAAACCGATAGGTGAAAATAAATGGTTACTCGACACGAACCCGTGCGACATGCGAATGAATGGGGGGCAGCTGATTTCGTCGGCGGCCATCCGGCGCTCGACTTCCTCAACACGGTGGCCGACACGGGCAAGACGCGCGACGCGGACAAGTTCGTCGACTGGCCGGCCGTGCAT
>NZ_ASSI01000052.1:0-68433 GCF_000466765.1 Burkholderia sp. AU4i
GTGAAAATATTTTGAAAAGCCCCCGTGCGCTGGCGCGCACGGGGGCTGGGGCTCGGTGGGCCGCCGGAGGCAATCGCCCACCAGGGCGCCGGCAACACTTCCCTCTATATATAGGAGCTCGTTACTTGCCGCCCACCGCGGCCTGCAGTTGCTCGACCGGCACCGCGTCGGCCATCGCCGTGTATCCCGCGTCGCTCGGATGAATGCCGTCGCCACTATCGAATCGACGCTGCAGCACGCTCGGGCGCGCCGGATCGCGCAGCACCGCGTCGAAGTCCACTACGCCGTCGAACCCGCCACCGCTCCGGATCCACCGGTTCACCTCGAGCCGGATCGCCTCGCGCCCGGCCGGCAGCCCGGCCGGCGTCAGCGTCGCACCGAAAACCTTCACGCCCTGACGGTGTGCCGCGTCGATCAACCGGCGGTAGCCGTCGATCAGCGATGCAGCCGTAACCTGCGTATGCGGGTGGTCGCAATCGAGCCCCGCGCGCGGCGGCATCGCCGCAAAGTTGATGTCGTTGATCCCGATCAGCACGATCGCCGCCTTCACGCCCGCGCGCGACAGCGCATCGCGCTCGAACCGCGACGCCAGCGACGTGCCATAGCACGCCGAATCGCTGAGCAGCCGGTTTCCGCTGATCCCGAGATTCGCGATGCCGATCGATTCCGCGCCCGAGGCGGCCAGCCGACGCGCCAGTGCGTCCGGCCAGCGACGGTTCCGGTTCACGCTCGAGCGCAGCCCGTCGGTGATCGAATCGCCGATCGCGGCTACGCTGGCGCGCGCGGAACCGGTCTCGACCGCGAGCTCGGTCACCCATGCAAATTGGGTAAAGCGCGTGCGGAACGCGGCAGCCCCCGGGTCACTCACGTGCTCGCCCGGCACCGACACATAATTGAACTGGTTCGACACGCGGTGCCAGACCGTCATCCGCTGGTTCGGCCCCATCTGGAGGCTGATCGCATACGGCTGCCCGGCCCTGACGTCGATCCCGACCGGATCGCTTTCGAGTTCCTGGCCCGGCGCAAGCGTCACCGACACCTTGCCGCCGAACCGGACCGGCACGGCCGCATCGCCGGACAGCGCCGCGCCTTCGCCAGCGCGCGCGAGGTTCGCCGCCTCGACGACGAGGGGGGAACGACCATATGCATTGCTGACGCGGATCCGTGCGGCGCGCCCCGACACTGTCGGATAGACGATCTGGCGCACGGTGCGACCGGCAACGTCGGGCGCGCGATAAAGCGGCGGCGGTGCGGCAAGGTCGGGAATCGGCTGCAACGCGGTCGCCCACGCGGCAACCCATCCCGCCGGCGCGGCCGAAGCCGACGCCACGAGCGGCGAGACAAAAGCGGCCGCACCCAGCACGGCCGCGGCGATACTGCTTCGGAATGACATCGGCAAAATCCTCGTCGGAAAGCGGGCATTGTGCCGCAGAAGGCGCGGCTCCCGCGTGCCGGCCGCCATCGCGCAGCATCATCGCGCCCCGATGTCCCTCGTTTACCCGAGTCTTTCCGCAAATCCGCAAGAAATTTATTAACCGACCGGTCGGTTGGTTTATACTTCGCACACATTCAACCGGACGAGAGCCTCGCCATGTACACGCAATCCCTCGACATCCCCGGCAACGTCGCGCCGCTCGACGCCGCAGCCGAGTCGCCCGAGCAGGCGCGGTTCGATGCGGTCATGGCCGCCGACGGCAAGATCGAACCGCAGGACTGGATGCCCGATGCCTATCGCAAGACGCTGGTTCGCCAGATCTCCCAGCACGCGCACTCGGAAGTCGTCGGCATGCTGCCGGAGGGCAACTGGATCTCCCGCGCGCCGAGCCTGAAGCGCAAGGCGATCCTGCTCGCGAAGGTCCAGGACGAAGCCGGCCACGGCCTCTATCTTTATAGCGCGGCCGAAACGCTCGGCGTATCGCGCGATTCGCTGATCGACGCGCTGCACGCCGGCAAGGCGAAATACTCGAGCATCTTCAACTACCCGACGCCGACCTGGGCCGACGTCGGCGTGATCGGCTGGCTGGTCGATGGCGCGGCGATCATGAACCAGATCCCGCTGTGCCGCTGCACGTACGGCCCGTACGCGCGCGCGATGATCCGCGTGTGCAAGGAAGAATCGTTCCACCAGCGTCAGGGCTTCGACGCGCTGCTGTCGATGATGAAGGGCAGCGACGCGCAACGCGCGATGGTCCAGCAGGCCGTGAACCGCTGGTGGTGGCCGGTGCTGATGATGTTCGGCCCGAGCGACGCCGATTCGGTCCACAGCAACCAGTCCGCGAAATGGGGCATCAAGCGGATCACGAACGACGACCTCCGGCAAAAATTCGTCGACGCGACGGTCGACCAGGCGAAGGTGCTCGGCGTGACGCTGCCCGATCCCGACCTGAAGTGGAACGAAGCACGTGGCCACCACGACTACGGCACGATCGACTGGGACGAATTCTGGCGCGTGGTCAACGGCGACGGCCCGTGCAACAAGGAACGCCTCGCGACCCGCGTGAAAGCGCACGAGGACGGCGCCTGGGTACGCGAAGCCGCCCTCGCCCACGAAGCAAAGCGCCGCGCGCGCGCCGAACAGCACGCCGCCTGAGCGGCACACCATCGAATTCAGGATTCAGGAGAAAGTGATGAACAAGGAATGGCCGATCTGGGAAGTGTTCGTGCGCAGCAAGCAGGGGCTCGACCACAAGCATTGCGGCAGCCTGCACGCCGCCGACGCGTCGATGGCGCTGCGCATGGCGCGCGACGTCTACACGCGCCGCCAGGAAGGCGTGAGCATCTGGGTGGTGCCGTCGTCGGCGATCACCGCGTCGGATCCGAGCGAGAAGGCCGAGCTGTTCGAACCGGCGGGCGACAAGATCTACCGTCACCCGACGTTCTACACGCTGCCCGACGAAGTCAACCACATGTAACGCCCGCGCCATGACGATCACGCCCGAACACCTCTCCTACGTGCTGCGCCTCGCGGACAACACGCTGATCCTCGGTCAGCGCAATGCCGAATGGTGCGGCCACGGCCCGATCCTCGAGGAAGACATCGCGCTCACCAACATGAGCCTCGACCTCATCGGCCAGGCGCGCATGCTGTATACGCATGCGGCCGAACTCGAGCGCCAGCTCACCGGCGCGACGAAGACCGAGGACGACTACGCGTACTTCCGCACCGAGCGCGAGTTCGCGAACTTCACGCTCGCCGAACTGCCGCATTACGGCCCGCTCGCCGGCACCGCGCACGCCGACAAGGACTACGCGGTGACGATCGTGCGCAACTTCCTGTACTCGGCGCTGATGCTGCACGTGTGGACCGCGCTGGAAACGTCGGCCGACACGCAGCTCGCCGCGATCGCCGCGAAATCGGTGAAGGAAACCCGCTATCACGTGCAGCACGCACGCGAGTGGCTCGTGCGCCTCGGCGACGGCACCGACGAATCGCACCGTCGCGCGCAGGACGCGCTCGACTACCTGACGCCGTATACGCGCGAATTCTTCGCCGCCGATGCGATCGACGACGCAGTCGCGGCCGAAGGCATCGCCCCGGCACCGGCCACGCTCGAAGCGGCGTGGCGCGCGGACGTGGACGACGCGCTCGCGGAGGCGACGCTCACGCTGCCGGCCCCCGTGCAGCATGTGACGACCGGCAAGCAGGGCGAGCATTCGGAACACATGGGCTACCTGCTCGCGGAACTGCAAAGCCTCGCACGCCAGCACCCCGGCGCGACCTGGTAACCCCGACGCCACGGAGCCCGACGATGTCCGTCCAGACCGCCCCCGCCAACGCCGTGCCTGCCGCGCGCCGCGACGATCCGCTGCTCGCCCGCGCATGGGACGTGCTCGAAGCCGTGCCCGATCCCGAGATCCCGGTCGTGTCGATCCGCGAGCTCGGCATCCTGCGCGACGTCCGCCGCGCGGACGACGGCCAGCTCGAGGTCGTGATCACGCCGACCTACTCGGGCTGTCCGGCCATGTCGCAGATCGCCGAAGACATCGCCGCCGCGCTGCAGGCCGCCGACCTGCCGCCGCACCGGATCGAGACGGTGCTCGCGCCCGCGTGGACGACCGACTGGATCACGCAGGAAGCGCGCGACAAGCTGCGTGCGTACGGCATCGCACCGCCGGTCGGCCAATGCGGTACCGCCGCGCCGCGGGAAAACGTCGTGCGTTTCGTGCCGCGGCCCGTCGCGGCGCCCGCGTGCCCGCGCTGCGGCTCGGCACGCACCGAGCGTCTCGCGCAATTCGCGTCTACGGCCTGCAAGGCGCTGTATCGCTGCGTCGACTGCCGCGAACCCTTCGACTACTTCAAACCCTACTAATCGATATGGCGACCCCGCAATTTCATCCGCTGCGTATCCGCGACGTGCGGCCCGAGACCGCCGACGCCGTGACCGTCTCCTTCGACGTGCCGCCCGAGCTGCGCGACGCGTACCGCTTCACGCAGGGCCAGTTCGTCACGCTGAAGACCCACATCGACGGCGAGGAAACGCGCCGCTCGTATTCGATCTGCGTCGGCACGACGGACTACGACCGTGACGGCGAACTGCGCATCGGCATCAAGCGCGTGCGTGGCGGCCGCTTCTCGAACTTCGCCTTCGATACGCTGAAGCCCGGCCACACGATCGACGTGATGACGCCGGACGGCCGTTTCTTCACGCACCTGAACGCCGACCACGGCAAGCAGTACATCGCGTTCTCCGGCGGCTCGGGGATCACGCCGGTGCTCGCGATCGTGAAGACGACGCTCGAACTGGAGCCCCGCAGCACGTTCACGCTGATCTACGGCAACCGCAGCGTCGACGCGATCATGTTCGCGGAGGAGCTGGAGGACCTGAAGAACCGCTACATGAACCGCTTCGTCCTCTATCACGTGCTGTCGGACGACCAGCAGGACGTCGAGCTGTTCAACGGCGTGCTCGACCAGGCGAAATGCGCGGAATTCCTCGCGACGCTGACGCCGGCCGACGCGATCGACGAAGCGTTCATCTGTGGCCCGGCGCCGATGATGGACGCGGCGGAAGCGGCGCTGAAGGCAGCCGGCGTGCCGCAGGCGAAGGTACACGTCGAGCGCTTCGGCACGCCGCTGCCGCAAGCCGGTGCGCCAGTCGTCGAAATCACCGACCAGACGCCGGCGGCCGACCTCGAAATCGTGCTCGACGGCAAGAAGCGCAAGCTGCGGCTGCCGTACGAAGGCGTGAGCCTGCTCGATATCGGCCTGCGCGCGGGCCTCGCGCTGCCGTACGCGTGCAAGGGCGGCGTGTGCTGCACGTGCCGCGCGAAGGTGCTCGAGGGCGAAGTGCGGATGGAGAAGAACTACACGCTCGAGGAGCATGAAGTGAAGGACGGCTTCGTGCTCACGTGCCAGTGCCACCCGATCAGCGACAAGGTCGTCGTGAGCTTCGACGAGCGTTGAGCGACGTCGCGTCGCGGCGCCGGGCGGTTTCTCGCCGTCACACATCTCGCTTACACTAGGGGCCGCCGGCCGGCTGGACATCGCAACGTCCGCCCGGCCGGCGGTTTTCTTTTGTTGACGACAGGCCGATGAGTACCATTCATGTGATTCAGGGCGGCACCGCCGCCGCGTCGCTGCGCGAGGCACTCGCACAAGCCGGGCGCGACGAGCACGTCGTCGGATTGCTCGACGATCTCGGCGTCGGGCCGCTCAAGGGCGCCGACGAGACACCCGACACGCGCGCAGCCTTCTGGCAGCGCGTGCTCGGCGACCAGATTCCCGACTGGAATGCAGAGATCGAAGCCGAGTTCGCACGCCTCGACCAACTGGCGACGGAGACGGGCCAGGTGGTGGTGTGGCATGCGCCGAGCGTCGGCGACAAGCTGCTGCTGCGGCGCGTCGCCTATCACCTGCGCAATGTCCCGCAACGCCTGAACGAAGTGCGGCTGTCGGCCGCCGACCTCGAGCCGGCGCAGCGCGCGTCGCTGTCGCGCACCGACCAGGCATGCGCGACCGGCATGTTCTCGCCCGCCGAACTGGCGCGCAAGCGGCCGGTAGCCGCGCCGATCTCGGTGCTGCGCATCGGCCGCCTCGCGCTCGAATGGCAGGAGGCGAAGCACCAGAACGCCGAACTGCGCTACTGGGTCAGCAACACGATCAAGAGCGGCCACTATGAAGAACTCGACGCGCTGATCCTCGCGCGCGCGGAAACCGACTGGCTGCCCGCGCGGCGCCTCGTCGGCAGCATCATGGCCGACGCCGATCGCGGCGGGCTGTTCGTCAGCGACTCGATCGCCTGGTGGCGCTGCCGCGAACTCGCGGCGGCCGGCCGGCTCGAGCTGCAGGACGACACGCCCGACGCCCTCTCCTCCACGCAGGTGCGCGCGGCCCGCGCGGCCGCCACGCACCGCTAATCTTCCGCATTCGACCATGGCCCGTACCCGAGCGCCCGACCACGAATCCCAGCGCGAGCAGATCCTCGATCTGGCCGCCGACAAATTCGCGCAGACGAGCTACCCGAGCACGTCGATGTCCGATCTCGCGACCGCGAGCGGCACGTCGAAAGCACGCCTCTATCACTATTACGAGAGCAAGGAAGCAATCCTGTTCGACCTGCTCGACCGCTACACGAAACGGCTGATGCTGATCATCGCCGAGGTCGAGGGGGCGAGCCAGCGGCGCGGCCTCAGCGAGCGCGACGCGTTCGCGGAGCTCGTGCGCGCGTTCCTCGCCGAATACGAGACATCGCACAGCCGCCACGTCGCGCTGCTCAACGACGTGAAGTATCTCGAGGACGCGCAGCGCGAAATCGTGCTTGACCGCCAGCGCGACATCGTCGCGGCATTCACGCGACAGCTGGCGCGCGCGTACCCGGACCGCATCTCGAAGGAAAACCAGACTTCCGTGACGATGATGGTGTTCGGAATGATCAACTGGACGTTCACGTGGCTGAAGCCCGGTGGCCGCCTCGGCTACCGCGACTTCGCCGAGCAGGTGATCGACCTGATCGAACGCGGGCTGTCGACGGCCGCCTGATTGCCGCGCAGCAGCAAACGTTGCTCTACGGGCACACTGCGACCGGCCGCCGCGCGTTTCATATGATGAATTTTAAATCCATTAAAAATCAAATAGATAGCCGATTAACTAAGCGGATTTAGAATTCATCCTCCAGCTCAAACATCGTTAAATACGGGTTTTCCCCAATCCGAGGGCTGACGGTCGGGTAAAATGCTGCTGCATTGCACAACCCGCTGTACGGTCACACATTGAGGAACCCACGATGAACACGCGATTCAACGGCACGGCCGATGTCGTCGGCACCGCCGGTACTGCGCCGGTTCTCGTCAGGGAACTGGCTTCCAAAGACCGTGAGCAGATGCTCACCCACTTTCTCTCGCTCGACGAAGAGGACCGCCTGCTGCGCTTCGGCCAGATGGTGCCCGACCACGTGATCGAGAACTATGTCCGCACGATCGACTTCGGTCGCGACACCGTGTTCGGCGTGTTCGACCACGACCTCGAACTGATCGGCGTCGGCCACCTGGCCTACCTGCCGGCCGAGGGCGACAAGCGCACGGCCGAATTCGGCGTGTCGGTGCTCGAAAGCGCACGCGGCCGCGGCGTCGGCTCGAAGCTGTTCGAACGCGCGGCGATCCGCAGCCGCAACACGCACGTGACGATGCTGTACATGCACTGCCTGTCGCGCAATGCGACGATGATGCACATCGCGAAGAAATCCGGGATGCGGATCGAGTATGCGTACGGCGAAGCCGATGCGTACCTGTCGCTGCCGCCGGCCGACCACTCGACGATCATCGCCGAGATGCTGCAGGAGCAGGCCGCGGTGTTCGACTACGCGATGAAGCGCCAGGCGCGCCGCACCACGAAGTTCATCGAATCGCTGATGCCCGCCGCCCTGACGGCGTAACGTCGGCCAGCCGGGCCGCGCCTTCCGCGCGCCCGGCCCTTCCCTCCCCCGCCGCGCACTAGCGCACCGACCGAATCGGCAACGCCGTCGTCTCCTTGAAGCATTCGAGCGAAAAGCTCGTCTTCACGTCGATCACCGACGGGTGATGCAGCAAATGCTCCTGCACGAAGCGGGAGAAATGCGCCATGTCCTCGACCTGCACGCGCAGCAGGTAATCCATGTCCCCCGTCATCGCGTGGCACGCGACCACTTCCGGCCAGGTCTGCACGGCCGCGCGAAACAGCTCCGCATGCGTTGCGCCCGCGCGCGCCGACGTTTCGTCGACCCGCACCGGTGCCAGGCCGCCGCGTTTCTCGAGCCGCACGCTCACGTACGCGAGCAGGTCGAGCCCGAGCTTCTGCGGATTCAGCAGCGCGACATAACCGGTGATCACGCCGATCTCCTCGAGCCGCCTGATCCGCCGCAGGCATGGGCTCGGCGACAGGTTCACGCGCTCGGCGATCTCCTGGTTCGACAGGCGCCCGTTCTCCTGAAGAATCGCGAGAATCCGCCGGTCGATGGCATCCAATTCGGCGTGCGCCATCTTCTGCCCTCCAATGATTATTTCAAGACTGGAAATTGCGCCATCGTAGGTTCGGGCGATCAAGTTCGCAAGTTTACGCTCGCGACTGCCCGCTACACTCTGTCGCACGTACCGATTCGTCGCGCATGCCGCCGCGTGCGCCACGTTCGACATCGAACCAGGCCGGACAGGCGCCCGTCGCCGCGGCCGATCGCCCCCACAGGAGACACGCCATGCAGATCCCGAACTGGGACAACCCCGTCGGCACCGACGGCTTCGAATTCATCGAATACACGGCACCGGACCCGAAAGCGCTCGGACAACTGTTCGAACGGATGGGTTTCACCGCGATCGCGCGCCACCGCCACAAGGACGTGACGGTGTATCGCCAGGGCGACATCAATTTCATCATCAACGCCGAACCCGATTCGTTCGCCCAACGCTTCGCGCGCCTGCACGGCCCGTCGATCTGCGCGATCGCTTTCCGCGTGCAGGATGCCGCGAAGGCCTACAAGCGCGCGCTCGAACTCGGCGCATGGGGCTTCGACAACAAGACGGGCCCGATGGAGCTGAACATCCCGGCGATCAAGGGCATCGGCGATTCGCTGATCTACTTCGTCGACCGCTGGCGCGGCAAGAACGGCGCGCAGCCGGGCGCAATCGGCGACATCAGCATCTACGACGTCGACTTCGAGCCGATCGCCGGCGCGAACCCGAACCCGGTCGGCCACGGCCTCACCTATATCGACCACCTGACGCACAACGTGCATCGCGGCCGCATGCAGGAATGGGCCGAGTTCTACGAGCGCCTGTTCAACTTCCGCGAAGTGCGCTACTTCGACATCGAAGGCAAGGTGACGGGCGTGAAGTCGAAGGCGATGACGTCGCCGTGCGGCAAGATCCGCATCCCGATCAACGAGGAAGGCTCGGATACGGCCGGCCAGATCCAGGAATACCTCGACGCATACCACGGCGAAGGCATCCAGCACATCGCGCTCGGCGCCAGCGACATCTACCAGGCGGTCGACGGCCTGCGCAGCAAGGAAGTGAAGCTGCTCGACACGATCGACACGTATTACGAACTGGTCGACCGCCGCGTGCCGAACCACGGCGAATCGCTGGACGAACTGAAGAAGCGCAAGATCCTGATCGACGGCGCGCGCGACGACCTGCTGCTGCAGATCTTCACCGAGAACCAGATCGGGCCGATCTTCTTCGAGATCATCCAGCGCAAGGGCAACCAGGGCTTCGGCGAAGGCAACTTCAAGGCGCTGTTCGAATCGATCGAGCTCGACCAGATCCGTCGCGGCGTCGTGCAGGACAAGGCCTGACGCATCCGGCGGGCGGCTGCCCGGGGCAACCCGGCAACCTGCCCCATCCGGCGGCACAAAGAAAAAGGGCGGGAATCCGAGGATTCCCGCCCTTTTTGCATTCCGGCGCGGCCCGACGGCCGCGCGAACGGATCAACGCGCGTTCGCCTTCGACGCGACGGCGCGCTCGTCCGACGGCAGCGCGACGGCGTCCTGGGCCGGCGCGATCTGTTGCATCTGCGCGCCGGCTGCCGCGAGTGCGCTCGCGCCTCGCGCGTGCACCGGGCCGGTCATCGAGAAAAACGCGGCGGACACAATCAGGAAACTCTGGATATGACGTGTGTTCATTGCACCTCCTGTAAAACTGCCGGCGCCTCCCCGATGCGTCGAAACAGACCGACGTGACCGGGCACCTCCGGCAGGCCGACAAGATTAACGGCATTTGCGCGCAGATGAACGTGGCCTTACATGCTTTTACATGATGTAACGCATGATTCAGCCCTTTTTTTCGGTGCGCCGCCGCGGCTCTCCCCGCATTCCAACCGATGGGCGGCGGGTTTGCCCCAGTGCTACCATCGCTTAAAACCGGCGAACATGCCGGCCACTGCCGACGCATCCAAAAGATGCCGACGCAACCGAAGTTTTGGTGATCCCAGACCGGGTGGAGGAGACAGTTAATGAATGCCCCGCTAGACGCAGACCAACGCGCGTCGCTAGAAGCCGCGCTGAAGTCCGTCACGCTTGACGACAAATACACACTTGAGCGCGGTCGCGCGTACATGAGCGGCATCCAGGCCCTCGTGCGCCTGCCGATGCTCCAGCAGGAACGCGACCGCGCCGCCGGTCTCAATACGGCCGGCTTCATCTCCGGCTACCGCGGCTCGCCGCTCGGCGGCCTCGATCTGTCGCTCTGGAAAGCCAAGCAGCATCTGGCCGCCCACCAGATCGTCTTCCAGCCCGGCCTCAACGAAGATCTCGCCGCCACCGCCGTGTGGGGCTCGCAGCAGGTGAACCTGTACCCCGGCGCGAAGCACGACGGCGTGTTCGGCATGTGGTACGGCAAGGGCCCGGGCGTCGACCGCACCGGCGACGTCTTCAAGCACGCGAACTCGGCCGGCTCGTCGCAGCACGGCGGCGTGCTGGTGCTCGCCGGCGACGACCACGCGGCGAAATCGTCGACGCTCGCGCACCAGTCCGAGCACATCTTCAAGGCCTGCGGGCTGCCGGTGCTGTTCCCGTCCAACGTGCAGGAATATCTCGATTTCGGCCTGCACGGCTGGGCGATGAGCCGCTACTCGGGCCTGTGGGTCGCGCTCAAGTGCGTGACGGACGTGGTCGAATCGTCGGCATCGGTCGACATCGACCCGCATCGCACCGAGATCGTGCTGCCGACCGACTTCATCCTGCCGGAAGGCGGCCTGAACATCCGCTGGCCCGACCCGCCGCTCGTGCAGGAAGCGCGGCTGCTCGACTACAAGTGGTACGCGGCGCTCGCCTATGTGCGCGCGAACAAGCTCGACCGGATCGAAATCGATTCGCCGAACGCGCGCTTCGGGATCATGACCGGCGGCAAGGCTTACCTCGACGTGCGCCAGGCGCTAACTGACCTCGGCCTCGACGACGAAACCTGCGCGCGGATCGGCATCCGGCTCTACAAGGTCGGCTGCGTGTGGCCGCTCGAAGCGCAGGGCGCCCAGGCGTTCGCGCGCGGCCTCGACGAAATCCTGGTCGTCGAGGAAAAGCGCCAGATCCTCGAATACGCGATCAAGGAAGAACTGTACAACTGGCCCGACGGCCAGCGGCCGCGCGTGTTCGGCAAGTTCGACGAAAAGGACGGCGCCGGCGGCGAATGGTCGGTGCCGATGGGCAACTGGCTGCTGCCCGCGCACTACGAGCTGTCGCCCGCGATCATCGCGAAGGCGATCGCGACGCGCCTCGAGAAGTTCGAGCTGCCGTCGGACGTGCGCGCGCGCATCGCCGCGCGGCTCGCGGTGATCAACGCGAAGGAAATGGCGCTCGCGAAGCCGCACGTGCAGACCGAGCGCAAGCCGTGGTTCTGCTCGGGCTGCCCGCACAACACGTCGACCAACGTGCCGGAAGGCTCGCGTGCGATCGCCGGCATCGGCTGCCATTACATGACCGTGTGGATGGACCGCAACACGAGCACCTTCAGCCAGATGGGCGGCGAAGGCGTGCCGTGGATCGGCCAGGCGCCGTTCACGGACGAGAAGCACGTGTTCGCGAACCTCGGCGACGGCACCTATTTCCACTCGGGCCTGCTGGCGGTGCGCGCGGCGATCTCGTCGAAAGCGAACATCACCTACAAGATCCTCTATAACGACGCCGTCGCGATGACGGGCGGCCAGCCGGTCGACGGCGTGCTGACGGTGCCGCAGATCACGCACCAGCTCGCGTCGGAAGGCGCGAAGAAGATCGTGATCGTCACCGACGAACCGGAGAAGTACGACAGCCAGAAGGCGCTGCTCGCGCCGGGCGTGCCGATCCATCATCGCGACCAGCTCGACGACGTGCAGCGCGAGCTGCGCGAGATCGGAGGCACGACGATCCTGATCTACGACCAGACCTGCGCGACCGAGAAGCGCCGCCGCCGCAAGCGCGGCACCTATCCGGACCCGGCCAAGCGGGTCGTGATCAACGACGCGGTGTGCGAAGGCTGCGGCGACTGCTCGGTGCAGTCGAACTGCCTGTCGGTCGAGCCGCTGGAAACCGAATTCGGCACGAAGCGCCAGATCAACCAGTCGAGCTGCAACAAGGACTTCTCGTGCGTGAAGGGCTTCTGCCCGAGCTTCGTCACGGTCGAGGGCGGCCAGTTGAAGAAGCCGAAAGCCGTGTCGGTCGACGGCAACGCACTGCCGCCCATTCCCGAACCGACGCTGCCGGACATCGACCGCGCATACGGCGTGCTCGTCACGGGCGTCGGCGGCACGGGCGTCGTCACGATCGGCGCGCTGCTCGGGATGGCCGCGCACCTGGAGAACAAGGGCGTGACCGTGCTCGACGTCACCGGCCTCGCGCAGAAGGGCGGCGCCGTGATGAGCCACGTGCAGATCTCGCACGCGCCGACCGACATCCACGCGACGCGGATCGCGATGGGCGAAGCCGACCTCGTGATCGGCTGCGACGCGATCGTCACGGCCGGCGACGAGTGCACGTCGCGGATGCGGCACGACACGACGCGCGTGGTCGTCAACAGCGCGCAGACGCCGACCGCCGAGTTCATCAAGAACCCGAACTGGGCGTTCCCGGGCCTGTCCGCCGAGAACGACATCCGCGCGGCGGCCGGTGAAGCCGTCGATTTCATCGACGCGAACCGCTTCGCGGTCGCGCTGCTCGGCGACGCGATCTACACGAACCCGTTCGTGCTCGGCTACGCATGGCAGAAAGGCTGGCTGCCGCTCACGCTCGCATCGCTCGAACGCGCGATCGAGCTGAATGCGGTGTCGGTCGAGAAGAACCGTGCGGCCTTCGACTGGGGCCGCCGCGCCGCGTACGACCTGGCCAGCGTGAAGCAGGCCGCGGCCGGCGATGCACGCCCCGCGCAAGGCGCCACGGTGATCGCGCTGCACACGAAGAAGGCGGTCGACGCACTGATCGCGAAGCGCGTGGAATTCCTCACCGCGTACCAGAACGCCGCGTATGCGGCGCGCTATGCGGCATTCGTCGACAAGGTGCGCGCCGCCGAGCGCGCACTGGCGGACGGCGACACGGTGCAGGAGCAGCTGACCGAAGCAGTCGCCCGCAACCTGTTCAAGCTGATGGCGTACAAGGACGAATACGAGGTCGCGCGGCTGCAGTCCGATCCCGCGTTCCTCGCGCGCCTGTCCGCGCAGTTCGAAGGCGACTGGAAGCTGAAATTCCACCTCGCGCCGCCGCTGTTCGCGAAGACGGACGCGCACGGCCATCTGGTGAAGAAGGCGTACGGCCCGTGGATGATGACGGCCTTCCGCTGGCTCGCGAAGGCGAAGTTCCTGCGCGGCACGGGGCTCGACCCGTTCGGCCGCACCGAGGAACGCCGCTCCGAACGCGCGCTGATCGGCGAGTACGAAGCGCTGATCGACGAAGTGCTGGCCAGGCTGAACGCGGCCAACCGCCCGCTCGCCCTCGAGCTCGCGGCGCTGCCGGACGGCATTCGCGGCTACGGCCACGTGAAGGAGAACAACCTGCGCGCGGTACGCCAGAAGTGGAGCACGCTGCTCGCGAAGTGGCGGGCGCCGGCAGGCGGCCAGTCGCACCAGCAGGTCGCGTAACGCGCCGGCCGACGGGCGCGGGCATTCGCGGTTCGAACGCCCGCCCCGGCCGGCGATTCGCAATAAAAAAACGCCACGGAACGCAGGTTCCGTGGCGTTTTTCCTTGCGCCGCGCCTGAAGCGCGGCACACGCGGGCGTGGACTTACTTCGTGTTCACGTTCGCGGCGGCAACGGCCGTCATGTTGATGATCCGGCGCACGGTCGCGGCCGGCGTCAGGATGTGGACCGGCTTCGCCGCGCCGAGCAGGAACGGACCGACCGTCACGCCTTCGCCGCCGACCATCTTCAGCAGGTTGTACGCGATGTTCGCCGCTTCGACGTTCGGCATGATCAGCAGGTTCGCTTCACCCGACAGCGTCGTGCCCGGGAACGCCTGCTTGCGGATCAGTTCCGACAGCGCCGCGTCGCCGTGCATTTCGCCGTCGACTTCGAGGTTCGGTGCACGTTCGACGATCAGCTTGCGGGCCTCGGCCATCCGGCGCGACGACGCCGACGGCGCGCTGCCGAAGTTCGAGTTCGACAGCAGCGCGGCCTTCGGCGCGATGCCGAAGCGCTCGATCTCGGCCGCGGCCTGGATCGTCATGTCGGCGAGCTGTTCGGCGCTCGGCAGCTCGTTCACGTACGTGTCGCACACGAACAGGTTGCGGCCCGGCAGCATCAGCAGGTTCATCGCGGCGAAATGCTCGGCGCCCTTCGCGCGGCCCAGCACCTGCTCGATGAACTTCAGGTGGCTATGGAACGTGTCGATCATCCCGCAGATCATCCCGTCCGCATCGCCCAGGTGCACGAGCATCGCGCCGATCAGCGTGTTGAACTTGCGCATCGCGGCCTTCGCGACTTCCGGCGTCACGCCGTCGCGCGCGCCGATCTCCTGATACGCCTGCCAGTAGCGGTGGTAGCGCGCATCGTCTTCCGGATCGACGATTTCGAAATCGGTGCCGGCCTTGAGCTTCGAGCCGATCTTCTGCAGGCGCATGTCGACGACCGACGGACGGCCGACGATGATCGGCTTCGCGATCTTTTCCTGCAGCACGAACTGCGCGGCGCGCAGCACGCGCTCGTCTTCACCTTCGGCAAACACGATGCGCGCCTGCTTCTGCTTCGCGGCCGCGAACACCGGGCGCATCACCATGCCGGTGCGGTAGACGGTCGCGCCGAGCTGCTCGCGGTAGGCGTCCATGTCCTGGATCGGACGCGTGGCGACGCCCGAATCCATCGCGGCTTGCGCAACGGCCGGCGCGATCTTGATGATCAGGCGCGGATCGAACGGCTTCGGAATCAGGTAGTCCGGCCCGAATTCGAGCGAGTGGCCTTCATACGCCTTCGCGACTTCCTCGCTCTGGTCGGTTTCTTCCGCCAGTTCGGCGATCGCGCGCACGCACGCGAGCTTCATTTCTTCCGTGATCGTCGTCGCGCCGACGTCGAGCGCGCCGCGGAAGATGAACGGGAAGCACAGCACGTTGTTGACCTGGTTCGGGTAGTCCGAACGGCCGGTCGCGACGATCGCGTCCGGGCGCACGGCCTTCGCGTCTTCCGGGCGGATTTCCGGTTCCGGGTTCGCGAGCGCCAGGATCAGCGGCTTGTCGCCCATCGTCTTGACCATGTCCTGCTTCAGCACGCCCGCGCTCGAGCAGCCGAGGAACACGTCCGCGCCGACGATCGCGTCGGCGAGCGTGCGTGCGTCGGTGGTCGCCGCATAGCGCTGCTTCGACGGATCGAGATTGCCGCGCCCTTCGTAGATCACGCCCTTCGAATCGGCGACGAGGATGTTCGACTTCGTCAGGCCGAGGTTGACCAGCAGGTCCAGGCACGCGATCGCCGCGGCGCCCGCGCCCGAGCACACGAGCTTCACTTCGGCGAGCTGCTTGCCGACGACCTTCAGGCCGTTCAGGATCGCGGCCGACGCGATGATCGCGGTGCCGTGCTGATCGTCGTGGAAGACGGGGATCTTCATGCGCTCGCGCAGCTTCTGCTCGATGTAGAAGCATTCCGGCGCCTTGATGTCCTCGAGGTTGATGCCGCCGAGCGTCGGCTCGAGCATCGCGATCGCCTCGACGAGCTTGTCGGGGTCGGATTCCGACAGTTCGATGTCGAACACGTCGATGCCCGCGAATTTCTTGAAGAGGCAGCCCTTGCCTTCCATCACCGGCTTCGCGGCGAGCGGGCCGATGTTGCCGAGGCCCAGCACGGCCGTACCGTTCGTGATGACGCCGACGAGGTTGCCGCGCGACGTGTACTTCTGCGCGTCGAGCGGATCGGCGTGGATCGCCTCGCACGCGGCGGCGACGCCCGGCGAATACGCGAGCGACAGGTCGAGCTGGTTCGACAGCGGCTTGGTCGGGGTGACCGAAATCTTGCCGGGTTTCGGGTTCTGGTGATAGGCGAGTGCGGCCTGCTTCAGTTGTTCGTCCATGATTGACCTGCGAGAGACATGCGAAATATTGACGGTTCAGTCCACAGCACCTTGGGCCGCGTCTGCTTGAATCGAGGGGATGGTCGACTGCGAGACGGCACGCAGCGCGCCGGATCGGCACGCCATCGAACCTTGGCGGATGGCAAGAGGAAAGTACAAAGTACTGAACGATTTCTAAGGGTCGCCTAGTGTACACCCCCTAAATGACCTCCGTTGGTGCAGCGCCGCATCCTCCGCATCAGCGCAAGCGGTCCCGCCCCGTTTGTTTCGCCGGTGGCGAGCCGAGCGGTGAACCCGCGCGAATTCCGCCGAAAACCGGCCTGAATCGGGTAAAATAGCGGGCTACGCGCGCAGCGATGCGATTGGCCCTCCGATCGCGCCCCGGCCCCCAGGGCAGGTTCCCCTTGCTGCGCCACCGGGCCCGCGCCCGCTCTTCGCTCATCACCCAAGGAATGCCCATGACAGGCTACGATCGTCAGTCGATCTCGGATACGACCGCCAAAATCCTGCTCGAAGTGCAGGCAGTACACTTCAACGCAGAAAAACCGTTCATCTTCACGTCCGGCTGGGCAAGCCCCGTCTATATCGACTGCCGCAAGCTGATTTCGTATCCGCGCGTGCGCCGCGCGCTGATGGAAATGGCTGAAACGACGATCACGCGCGACATCGGCTTCGAGCAGATCGACGCGGTGGCGGGCGGCGAGACGGCCGGCATCCCGTTCGCGGCCTGGATCGCGGACCGGATGATGGTGCCGATGCAGTACGTGCGCAAGAAACCGAAGGGTTTCGGCCGCAACGCGCAGATCGAAGGCCATCTGGAAGAAGGCTCGCGCGTGCTGCTCGTGGAAGACCTGACGACCGACAGCCGCAGCAAGATCAACTTCGTCAATGCGCTGCGCACCGCGGGCGCGACGGTGAACCACTGCTTCGTGCTGTTCCACTACGACATCTTCAAGGAAAGCGTGTCGGTGCTGAAGGACATCGACGTCGACCTGCACGCGCTCGCCACGTGGTGGGACGTGCTGCGCGTCGCGAAGGCTTCGGGCTACTTCGAGACGAAGACGCTCGACGAAGTCGAGAAATTCCTGCACGCACCGGCCGAGTGGTCGGCGGCGCACGGCGGCGCGACGGCCCCGAAGGAATGACGCCGCGCCGGCCCGCAGGCCGGCGTCCTGGCTGAACAAGCCGCCCGCTTCATCGCGGGCGGTTTTTTTTCGTCCGCCGATTCGCGCAGCAAACGATCGCGGCGATGGGTCGCGGTGTGCATCGCTCATCGAACCCTAATGCTAGACTTGACCCATCGTCGCCATCAGCTGCGCGGGCAACGCACAACGCCAACAACGCCGGAAGCATCGGTCCGGCCCACGTGACGGGAGAAGCGCCATATGCGTGTGGATCGCCGGATCACTCCGCCTGCGCCATCGGGTGGCCCGTCGCCGTTCCTTGCCGCCCTCCTCGCTCTCTTCGCCCACCTCGCCCTCTTTTATGCCGCCGCGCTCACCGCCGTGCCCGCGCATGCAGAAGGCGCGTTCACCGTGACGAGCGACGACCTGACGCCGGGCGGGCGCGTCCGTGCCGCGAACGTGTTCGACCGCGGCGACTGCAAGGGCGGCAACCACTCGCCGCAGCTCGCGTGGCACAACCCGCCGCCCGGCACGCGCGGCTACGCGGTCACGATCTTCGATCCCGACGCGCCGGGGCACGGCTGGTGGCACTGGGCCGTGGCGGGCATTCCCGCGACGGTCACGAGCCTGCCCGCCGACGCGAGCGCATCCGGCTTCCTGCGGCGCATCGGTGCAAGCGAAGCGCGCAACGACTTCGGAATCGACGGTTACGGCGGCCCGTGCCCGCCGCCCGGCAAGCCGCACCGCTACGTGATCACCGTCTACGCGCTGAAGGGCGACGACCTGCGCGTCGCGCAGGGGCGCCCCGCGCCGATGTTCGAGCACGAGATCGGCACGCTGGCGATCGGCACCGCGCAACTCACGGTCAACTACGGGCAATAACGGGTGACGGGCACCCGGCGACGGGCATCGCCCCCTGCCGCCGCAAACTGGCGTACTCCGGGCGTATTCCGCGCCCGCGTGTTTTCCCGTCATTTCGGCTTGCTAGACTCGTCGTCACCGGTCGCGGCGCCACGCCGCGCATCCGTCGCGTCGCCGGCCGGCGGCGCGTGACGCGGCGTGCCGCTGCGGCCGCCGCTCCCGTTCCTTTCCGGAGAACGCCTCATGTCGAACATCGTCATCGTCTATCACAGCGGCTACGGTCACACGCAGAAACTGGCCGAGGCCGTTCACGCGGGCGCGCAGGACGCCGGTGCGACCGTGCGCCTGCTCGCGGTCGGCGACGTCGACGACGCGGGCTGGGCCGCGCTCGACGCGGCCGACGCGATCGTCTTCGGGGCACCAACCTACATGGGCGGCCCGTCGGCGCAGTTCAAGCAATTCGCCGATGCAACGTCGAAAGCGTGGTTCACGCAGAAATGGAAGGACAAGATCGCCGCGGGCTTCACGAACTCCGCGACCATGAACGGCGACAAGTTCTCGACGATTCAATACTTCGTCACGCTGTCGATGCAGCATGGGATGGTGTGGGTCGGCACGAGCCTGATGCCGGCCAACTCGAAGGCGGCCACGCGCAACGACATCAACTACCTGGGCGGCTCGACGGGCCTGCTCGCGCAGTCGCCGGCCGATGCGACGCCCGACGAAGGCCCGCTGCCGGGCGACCTCGAAACCGGGAAGGCATTCGGCCGGCGGGTTGCGGAAGCGACGGCCCGCTGGGTTGCCGGCCGCGGCTGAGCACGCGCCGGCGAGCGCGCCGATGAACGTCAAAGGGACACAAGACGGCCCGCCGGCCGTCTTTTTTTCGACCCGCGCGATGCAGGCCCGCCGGATGACGTCTTAAAATGGCGGATTCAGGGCGCGGGCCCCGTTTCATTCAGTGAGAGCGAAATGAGCACCAAAGTTTTTGTCGACGGCCAGGAAGGCACGACCGGCCTCAAGATCTTCGAATACCTGTCGGCACGCAGCGACATCGAGATCCTGCGCATCGATGAAGCGAAGCGCAAGGACGTCGAAGAGCGCCGCCGCCTGATCAACGCGTCGGACGTCACGTTCCTGTGCCTGCCGGATGTCGCGTCGCGCGAATCGGCGTCGCTCGTCGAGAACCCGAACACGACGCTGATCGACGCGAGCACCGCATTCCGCACCAGCGCCGACTGGGCCTACGGCCTGCCGGAACTGACCCGCGCGCAGCGCGAGAAGATTCGCACGTCGAAGCGCATCGCGGTGCCGGGCTGCCATGCATCGGCCTTCGTGCTCGCGATGCGTCCGCTCGTCGATGCGGGCATCGTCGCACCGACGTTCGCCGCGCACAGCTACTCGATCACCGGCTACAGCGGCGGCGGCAAGTCGATGATCGCCGACTACGAAAGCGCGGCGCCGGGCGGCAAGCTCGCGAGCCCGCGCCCGTACGCGCTCGGCCTCACGCACAAGCACCTGCCGGAAATGGCCGCGCACACGGGCCTCGCGAACCCGCCGATCTTCACGCCGATCGTCGGCCCGTTCCTGAAGGGCCTCGCGGTGACGACCTACTTCACGCCCGGGCAGCTCGCGAAACGCGCGACGCCGCAGGACGTGCAGCGCGTGTTCGCCGAGTACTACGCGGACGAAGCCTTCGTGCGCGTCGCGCCGTTCGATGCGGACGCGAACCTCGACGGCGGCTTCTTCGACGTGCAGGCGAACAACGACACGAACCGTGTCGACCTGTTCGTGTTCGGCAACGAAGAGCGCTTCGTCACGGTCGCGCGCCTCGACAACCTCGGCAAGGGCGCATCGGGCGCCGCGATCCAGTGCATGAACCTGAACATCGGCGCGGCCGAGGATGCGGGTCTCAAACGCTGATTCAACATCGCATGCAATGCAAAGCCGGCCACTGGCCGGCTTTTTATTTACCGGTATCACGCAATATATAAAAAAATTACCGATCGCGCATTTACAAATATTTACAAGCTTTCGATTGCGCGATTACCAGTGAATTAATTCCGCCCCCTCTTTATCCAGTCAATCCCGAATAGGGATAAACCGGATACCGGCTGCTTTAAACGCTGCCGTTATACGCAGGAAGGCTCCTCGCCGGCCTGTCCGGCGTCGCACATTCCCCACTCCGGCAGCTTCAGGCAGCCTGTCGCACGTTTTAATTCTTACTGAATACCGTGTCGGACAAGGATTCAAAACACGATGCCCGTTTCAATCGCCTTTTTTAGACGGGTTCATCAATTGACAGCAAAAATCCAGGCAGCGACATTAGCTCGCACAATTAAACGATTGGAGACAGCGGCATGTCGCACGCCTTATCGAAGGGGGTGGCAACGGCCTTTGCCATTGCCCCTTTCCTGGTTGCCTGTGGTGGGGGGGACGGCGGCGCACCCGCGCCGATCAATGCGCCCCAATGTTCCGGATCGAGCTGCGGCACGCAAGGGCCGCCGCCTTCGCAGCCCGTCAACGGCGCGCTGTGCCCGGCCAACGCGGACATCGTGAAGAGCACGTACCTCGGCGGCGCCGGTAGCGGCGAGATCGTCAGCGTCAACATCGACGCCGTGGCGATGACCTACACGCTCAAGTGGCTCGAATCGCCGATTCCGCTCGCGACCGGCACGGTGACGCCGAGCCGCGCCGGCACGACGATCACCGGTGCGGTCATGCACCCGCCGACCGGCACGCTGCCGACCGCCGAGCAGACGCGCTGCGCGTTCATCCTGACGCCGGGCACGGGCAAGGCGCCGAGCGGCGCCACGTACTCGACGGCCGCCGACTTCAACCAGGCGAACCCGCCGATGCTGCTGGTCGGCATGGGCGTCGCGGGCGGCGGCATTCCCGGCGCGACGATCCAGTACGACGGGCTGACGATCGCCATCGGGCCGATCGTGGTGGCCAAGGACGTCGGCAAGGTGCCGAACCGTCACTTCGACTTCTATCCGTTCCTCGGCTTCGCGAACACGACGACCGACCTGTCGAAGCTGCCTGGCACGTACAACGCGCTGATCTACCACCTGGTGCCGTCGGGCGACTACGCGACGAAAGGCACGAACTCGAGCGAGACGTTCGATGCGAACGGCGCGTGCACGTCGAGCGGCTCGGGCGGCTGCCAGACGACCGGCGACCCGTGGAAGACGAGCGCGAACGGCGGCTACTTCGACAGCACGAAGGCGCCGCAGACGCTGCCGCAGACGCAATTGCCGATCGTCGGCGCGACCGGCAAGTCGGCCACCGCGCATATGGTCATCGGCCAGCTCAACGGCGCGACGGTGCCGGTGATCGTACGCACGGGCAACGTGAACCTCGGCACGCCGCCGCTGCATACCGACGCGCAGGTCGACGACGAATCGGGCATCGCGGTGCTCGGCGCGGCAACGGCGATCCAGTCGGGCGCGATCGACGGCGGCTACGCGGGCGCGGACTCGAACTTCAAGTACACGGCGGCCCTGATCCGCGGCAGCAACGCGTCGTTCATCAACCCGAGCACGCAGGTCGAGGAAGACGGCTTCACGCTCGACTACGGTCAGGCGACGCCGGGCCTGCTGAACGCGACGACGACGCCGCCGAGCGGCGCGTCCTACCCGTCCGCATCGGGCGTGGTGATCGCAACGGGCGGGCTGTACGCGGCGCTGATCCAGGGCACGGTGAACGGCGGCGTCACGTCGACGTCGGCGAACTCGACGACTTCGTCGACACCGTACTTCGGCGTGGGCGCGCAGATCAGCAAGTAGCGGACGAGGACGCGACGGCGGGCTGGCCGCCTTCGCGTGACGCACGAGCGCGCGGCACGGCGCAGGCAGGACGAGCACAAGCAACAGAAGCGGCCGACAGGGAGCTGGCCGCCGCACAAGACAAATCTGGAGGAGCAACATGAAGCGCAACCTCATTCTGGCGGCGGCCCTTGCCGCCCCCCTTCTTTCTGCCTGCGGCGGCAGCGGCAGCGGCGGCGACAATCCGCCCCCGCTCGTCGAAGACCGGCTCTGCCCTGCGTCGCTCGACTACACCACCGTGTTTACGGGCGGCGCGGGCAGCGGCGAGCTCGCCAAGGTCCAGCTCGACACGACCAAGATGACCTGGCAGGTCACCTATGTCGAATCGCCGGTTCCGCAAACGACCGGCACCGTCGTGCCGACCCGCGCGGGCACCGTCGACAGCGGCACGCTCACGCAGGAAACGCTGCTGCCGACCAACAAGCTGAACCAGTGCGCATTCCGCCTGAACGGCGCGAGCCTCGATCCGTCGCGCCCGGCGCGCATCTTCGTCGGCATGGGCGTCGCGGGCGGCACGATTCCCGGCAAGGAGATCCAGTTCAACGGCGTGCTCGGCCAGGCCGCGGTGCCCGACACGAAATTCCCGTACTACCCGTTCATCGGCTTCTCGTCGATCGAAACCGACATCACGAAGGTGGCGGGCACGTACAGTCACACGGGCTTCGGTGAAGTGCCGTCGCAGAACTTCGCGCCGGCATCGATCGACGCGAAGGTGACGATCAACGCCGACGGCACCTGGACCAAGTGCGACTCGACCGGCCAGTTCGCCGGCGGCGCGTGCACGCAGCGAGGCACGAACTTCGTGCAGTCGGCGGACGGCAGCGGCGCGTTCCAGTCGAACAACTATGCGAGCCAGCTGAAACCGACGCTGTCGACGACGCCGCAGGGCAAGGCCTTCATGATCGTCGGCAAGCTGCGCAACCAGCTCGTGCCGATCCTCGTGCGCACCGGGGTGGCGAACCCGAACCCGACGCCCGACAGCAACGGGGTGCCGGGCCTCACCGCCGACGACGAATCGAGCATCTCGATCCTCGCGCCGCAGACGACGGTCGCGGTCGGCTCGCAGAACGGCGAGTACATCGGCGTGGACAGCCAGTTCGACTACCGCACCACGGCGCTGGCGAACAACCAGGCGACGCTGCTCGATCCGTTCAACGCGTCGCAGGCCTCGCTCGCGACCGCGCTCGATCTCGACTACACGCAGAAGGTGCCGGGCACGGTCACGACGATCCACACGGGTGCCAGCAGCACGACGCCGACCGGCAAGTTCATCTTCACGGGTGGCGTGTTCGGGTTCCTCGACAACGCAGGATCGACGCCGTATTTCACGATCGGCGCGTTCGTCCAGTAAGCGGAGGGGAATGCCGTGATGAAGAGAACCTTACGCTGCGCGGCGGCCGGCGCCGCCGTGCTGGCGCCGCTCGCGGCGCACGCGCAGAGCGCCGGCAGCAACGTCGTCACGCTGGGCTGGTTCCACGTGATGCCGCAGCAGAGCAGCACGCCGATGACGACCAACGTCGCACCGACACCGATCAACACGCCGCTGCGGCTGCCGCCGTCGTTCACGTCGCCGGGCACCGGGCTGCACACGAGCGGCGCCGACACCGTCGGCCTGACGGTCAGCCACTTCCTGACCGACCACATCGCGGTCACGTCGGTGGCCGGCGTGCCGCCGGTGTTCAAGGTGTCGGGCCAGGGCACGATCAAGCCGCCCGGCCCGGCCGGCGCGCTCGGCACGCAGAACATCGGGCTCGCGTCGGTCAACCCGATCGTGAAGAGCGTGCGGCAGTGGAGCCCGGCCGTGCTGCTGCAGTACTACTTCGGGCAGGCCACCGCGAAGTTCCGGCCGTTCCTCGGCCTCGGCGTGTCGTACAACTGGTTCAGCGACCTTCAGCTCAACACGAACTTCATCAAGCAGACCCAGGACAACCTCGGCGCGATTCTCGCGGCGGGCGCGGGCAAGCCGGGTACGACATCGGTGGAGGCGAAGGCGTCGTCGTCATGGCAGCCGGTGTTCAACGCCGGCCTGCAGTACAACATGACCGAGCATTTCGGGCTGATCGCGTCGGTGACGTACATCCCGCTGAAGACGACGTCGACGGTGACGATCAAGGCGGCCGACGGCACGGTGCTCTCGGAATCGAAATCGGACCTGAAGGCCGACCCGATCATCAGCTACGTCGGGATGACGTACAAGTTCTGAGCGCCGCGACGGACGACGCATGGCATGCCGCGGCAAAATCGCAGGCAAAAAAAAGCCCGCCTAAGAGGCGGGCTGAATCCATATCAGAGGAGACATGGAGGAGACAGGTGCAATTCTAGCGAATCGGTTTCCGCAATGCAACATTTCCGTAGAGAAAATACGGACTTTCCCTCGAATGCCGACTCTAGATCGCCTTCACTGCATCTGATCCCACCCTGTTTTCCCGGTCGAGCACTTCGCCGAGCGCATCGCGCAGCAGCGCGACGGGCCGCACCAGCCGGCCCGGCAGCGCGCCGTGCACGATCCACACGTTGATCCGCGTCTCCAGTCCCGCCGTTTCCACCACCCTCAGCGCGTCGCGGTGCGCGCTGCGCGCCAGCGCGTTCGGCGCGGCGATGCCGATGCCCGCGCCGCGCGCGACGAGCGACAGCTGCAACTCCGAGCCGAATGCCTCGACCGCGACGTCGAACGGCAGCCCGGCCGCGCCGAGCGTGCGGCTCAGCGCCGAACGCATCCCGCAGCCGTCCTGGCTCAGCACCCACGGAAAACGCGACAGCGTGTCGATCGACAACGGGCCGTCGGGCAGCGGAAAGTCGCGCGCGGCGACGAGCACCGTCGGCTGGGTGCCGAGCAGCGTCGACGTGAACGTATCGGGCAGTACCGAACTCGCCGGCACCATCACGGCCGCGACGTCGAGCGTGCCGCGCTCGACGCCCTGCATCAGCGCCGGCGACCAGCCGGCCGTCACGCGCAGCGTGAGGCGCCCGAACGCGTCGCGCAGCCGGTCGATCGGCTGCTCGAGCGCCAGCTCGGACAGGAACGGCGGCACGCCGATGCGCAGCTCGCCGGACGGCTCGCTGTCCGGCGCGCCCGCCGCCATCAGCTCGTCGACCGCGCCCAGCACGTTGCGCGCGAGCGCGTAGACGTCGCGCCCGGCGGCAGTCGGCTTCAGCGGCTTGCTTTGCCGTTCGAGCAGCGGCATGCCGAGCAGCGTTTCGAGATTCTGCACGCGCCGCGTCAGGCCCGGCTGCGTCAGGTGGAGCTTCGCGGCCGCAGCGACCATCGACCCGCTGTCGACCACCGCGACGAACGCCTGGAGATCACGCGTATTCAAAACAAACTCGCATAATCATATTAGAGATATTTCAATTGTCGCATAAACATCGGACACCTACGATGGGGACTCCTTCGACCCACTCGCCAGGCTTCCGATGAACTGCCCCGCCAACCGTTGCCCCGCCGCCGTCCGCACGCCCGAAAGCGCGCCCGCCGGCACGCCGCCCGCGTTGAGCGCGGGCATGACGCTGTTCTTCGCCGCGACGGTTGGCGTGATCGTGATGGATCTGTTCGCCGCGCAACCGCTGACGGGCCCGATCAGTGCCGATCTGCATCTGCCGCCCGGCCTTGCCGGCCTCGTCGCGATGCTGCCGCAGCTCGGCTACGCGGCCGGGCTCGTGCTGCTCGTGCCGCTCGTCGACCTGCTCGAGAACCGCCGCCTGATCGTCGCGACGCTGGCCGCATGCGCGGCTGCACTCGCGCTGCCCGCGTTCACGCGGTCGGGCACCGTGTTCCTGCTCGCCACCCTCGTGGCCGGTGCCGCGTCGAGCGTGATCCAGATGCTCGTGCCGATGGCCGCGGCGATGGCGCCCGAGGCGCAGCGCGGCCGCGCGGTCGGCAACGTGATGAGCGGGCTGATGCTCGGCATCCTGCTGTCGCGGCCGCTCGCGAGCCTGATCGCGGGCTCGGCCGGCTGGCGCGGCTTCTATCTGCTGGCCGCGCTTGCGAACGCTGCCATCGCCGTCGTGCTGGCCCTGCGCCTGCCGTCGCGCACGCCGTCGATCACGGCCGGCTATCGCGCGCTGCTCGCGTCGATGGGGCGCCTGCTGGCCGACGAGCCGGTGCTGCGCCGGCATGCGCTGTCGGCCGCGCTCGCGATGGCCGCGTTCAGCGCATTCTGGACCGCGGTCGGGCTGCGGCTCGCGCAGCCTCCGTTCGGCCTCGACCTGCACGGGATCGCGCTGTTCGCGTTCGCCGGCGCGAGCGGCGCGATCGTCACACCGCTCGCGGGCCGTGTCGGCGACCGCGGCCTGGGGCCGGCCGCGCAGCGGATCGCGCACGGCGCGATGCTCGTGGCGCTCGCCCTGCTCGGGATCGCGGGTGCCGGCTGGTTCGGCTTCGACGCGCACGCGCATCGCGGCCTCGCGCTCGCGCTGCTGGCCGGCGGCGCGGCGCTGCTCGACGCGGGCGTGATCGTCGACCAGACGATCGGCCGGCGCGCGATCAACCTGCTGAACCCGGCCGCACGCGGCCGCCTGAACGGGCTGTTCGTCGGGCTGTTCTTCATCGGCGGCGCGCTCGGCGCGGCGCTCGCCGGCAGTGCGTGGGCGTGGGGCGGGTGGAGCGCGGTGTGCGGCGTCGGGTTCGCGTTCGCCGGCGCGGCCGCCGTCTTCGGGCTCTCGGCCGGACGCGACGCCGGCGCAGCGGCGTTGACTCGCCCGCGCGCGTGAGGCGAGCCCCAAAAAGCGGAACGCCCCGCCCTCTGGCGAGGGACGGGGCGTTCGGCGCACCGGCGTCGGATCGAAATCAGTGACGGACCAGCGCCATCATCGCACCGAAGCCGACGAACAGCCCGCCCGTCAGCCGGTTGAAGATCTTCGCCACGCTCTGGCTCTTCAGCGTCGCGCCGATGCGCGTGCCGAACGACGCGTAGACGAGATACCAGCTCACCTCGATCACCGCGAACGTGACGACGAGAATGCCGAATTGCGGCAGCGTCGGCTCGGCCGCATTGATGAACTGCGGCAGCAGCGCGGCCGCGAACAGGATCGCCTTCGGGTTGCTGCCCGCGACCAGGAAACCGTTGCGGAACAGCACCCCGCGCGATGCCGGCGTGGCCTGGCGCGACACGGTTTCGACGTCGGCGGCAGGCTGCTCGTCGTCCACGCGTGCGCGCCACGCCTTCACGCCGAGGTAGATCAGGTAGGCCGCGCCCGCGAAGCGCAACGTGTTGAACATCGCCGGCCAAGCCTCGAGCACGGCCCCGAGGCCGGCCGCCGACACCGACAACATCAGCACCAGCGCGGAGAGGCAGCCTGCCATCGTCCATGCCGAACGCCGCAGCCCGTGGCGCGCGCCGTGCGTCATCACCAGCAGCATGTTCGGGCCCGGAATCGCCGACACGACGAACACCGTCGCCACGAAAAGCCACCACGTATGCAAGTTCATGACCGCCTCTGCCTCGATGCAAGGAAAACGAAACGTCGATTATGCCGGTGCGCCCGACTTCTGTCGCGGGCGGATCAGCGGCCCGCGCGGCGCAGCGCGACTTCGCCGAGCACCGCGAAATCCTGTTCGCCGCCGCCGTGCGCAAGCGCGTCGAGCAGGTTGTCGCGCACGACGCTCGCCACCGGCAGCGGCACCGACACGGCGTCGCCGGCTTCCAGCGCCAGGCGAACGTCCTTCAGCCCGAGGCGCGCCTTGAAGCGCGCAGGCTCGTAGCGCCGCTCGGCGATCATCGAGCCGTAACCCTCGTAGACGGGCCCCGGAAACACGCTGCCGGTGATCACGTCGAGGAAGTCGCGCATCGCGACGCCGTGCGCGCCCAGCAGCGCGGACGCCTCGCCGAGCGTCTCGATCGCCGACGCGAGCGTGAAGTTCGCGGCGATCTTCGCGACGTTCGCGTGCTGCGGCAGCGAACCGAACCGCCAGGTCTTCTGGCCGATCGCGTCGAACAGCGGCTGCACGCGGTCGATCGCCTCGGCCGGGCCGCCCGCCATGATCGTCAGGCGCGCGGCGGCCGCGACATCGGGGCGCCCCATCACCGGCGCGGCGACGTAATGGATGCCGCGCGACGCATGCGCGTGCGCGAGCGATTCGGCCAGCGCGACCGACACCGTCGCCATGTTGACGTGGATCAGGCCGCGCGGCGCCTGCGCGAGCAGCGTTTCGTCGAAGATCTCGCGCGCGGCGGTGTCGTCGGCCAGCATCGAGAACACCGCGTCGCCGCGAAACGCGTCGGCCGGCGTGTCGACGATCTGCGCGCCGACCGCGGCCAGCGGCTCGGCGCGCTCGCGCGACCGGTTCCAGACCCGCACCGTGTGTCCGGCCTTCAGCAGGTTCGTCGCGATTGCCTGCCCCATTTCGCCCAGCCCGATAAATCCGAGATCCATTTCCCGCTCCTTCGCTCCGTGAAGCGGGGAGTTAAACACAGATGCGGGGCGCCTGCAGGGCACGCGGCCGGCCATGCGCGGTGCCATACTGCGCGCATGGCGACCGCGACCTTCCGCTTCCACGACGAACTGAACGCCTTTCTCCCGCGCGCGCAGCGCGACCGCGCGTTCGGGCACGCCTGCGCGCGCGATGCGACGGTGAAGCATGCGATCGAGGCGCTCGGCGTCCCGCATACCGAAATCGGCCGGCTGTGCATCAACGACGTGCCGGCCGCGCTCGACCGGCCGCTCGACGACGGCGACCGGGTCGAAGCCTTTCCGGAGCGCGCGCAACCGGCAGCCCGCGGAGTCGCCGCGCCGCCACCGGCGCAATGGCGCTTCGTCGCCGACGCGCATCTCGGCGGCCTCGCGCAACTGCTGCGCCTCGCGGGCTTCGACACCTGCTACGACAACCACTACCGCGACGACGAACTGGCGGCGCTCGCCGCGCGCGAGGGCCGGATCGTGCTGACCCGCGACCGCGAGCTGCTCAAGCGGCGTGCGGTCGAGCGCGGCTGCTACCTGCACGCGCTGCAGCCGGCCGACCAGCTGCGCGAACTGTTCGAGCGGCTCGATCTCGCGCCGCACATGCGCCCGTTCCGGTTATGCCTGCGCTGCAATGCCCCGCTGCATCCGCTCGACGCGGCCGCCGCCGCGCCGCGCGTGCCGGCCGGCGTCCGGCAGCGGCACCGGCGCTTCGCCGCGTGCGACGTGTGCCGGCGCGTGTTCTGGGAAGGCTCGCACTGGCGGCGCATGCGCACGGTGGTCGACGCGATGTGCGCGCCGCCGCCCGTCCGGGTCGACGAACCGGGGGAATCGAGCCCCTGAAAAAAACAAAACCCCGCATGCCGGAGCATGCGGGGTTGGCCGACCGATGGCCGGCAACGCCGGCCGTGGCGGCGAGCCGCTCAGTTCTGCGCGCCTGCGTCGTTCGTGCCGGCGGCCGATGCGGCTGCAGCCTTCGCCTGGCCCTTCTTCGAGCCGTGGTGCTTCAGCTGGTGCTTCGGCTTGCTGTGATCCTTCTTGGCGGGTGCGGCAGCCGACGTGTCGCCAGCCGGTGCCGATGCTGCTTCCTGTGCGAATGCCGAAACCGATGCGAGCGCGAATGCTGCAGCGATGATCGAAGCGAGCGTCTTCTTCATTGTTCTTCCTTTAGCGGAGAAAAAATCAAACGTACCGGTAAGTAAAGATGCGAGGCATTCGCATCGGAGCCCCAGGCCGCGAGGCCGGCTTCCGCCGTTCCGTCGCGACAAAACCTGACGCACTGGTTCCATAACGCACCGCATTCGCGACGAGTTGACACGTTGCTTGCACCCTTCGGGTTTCCCCGGAGGCGTACCCGTATTTCCCTGTCCGTGACCGGTTCGGCCGCCGCAGCCGCGGCGCCGCAAACGCGCTCGCACGCCGCCGGGGCGACGCTTATACTGGCGTCCATCCGTCCCTTTCCCCGGAAACCGGATCGCGGCCGGCCCCGATACCGACACAGGGCCGCCGCCGTCTCGAGGCGCTCAAATTGCCCGATCACAATCTGGACAAACTGAAAATCGACCGGCGTCCGCTCGCATCGGCGCCCCGCCCGCGCCGGTGGCCCCGCTATGCGGCCGCCGCCGCGATCGTGGTCGTCGCGATCGCCGCCGGCCTCGCGCTGACCGGCCGGCCGGCCGTCGACACCACCACCGTCACGTCCGCCTACCCATACCAGAACGACACGCAGCTCAATGCGACCGGCTACGTCGTGCCGCAGCGCAAGGCCGCGGTCGCGTCGAAGGGCCAGGGGCGCGTCGAATGGCTCGGCGTGCTGGAAGGCACGCGCGTGAAGAAGGACGAAATCATCGCGCGGCTCGAAAGCCGCGA
Organism: Burkholderia sp. AU4i; assembly: GCF_000466765.1. Taxonomy (NCBI): domain Bacteria; kingdom Pseudomonadati; phylum Pseudomonadota; class Betaproteobacteria; order Burkholderiales; family Burkholderiaceae; genus Burkholderia; species Burkholderia sp. AU4i. The sequence goes on from NZ_ASSI01000052.1 coordinate 30,500, forward strand.
CGTCGAGGCGTCGCTCTCGCAGGCGCTCGCCCAGGTGAAGGTCGCCCGCGCGAACCTCGGCGTGCAGCAGGCCGAACTGAAGGACGCCGAAATCGCGCTGCGCCGCAGCGCGGCGCTTGCGCCGAAGGGCGCCGTGCCGGCCGCGCAGCTCGACATCGATACGGCCCGCGTGAACAAGGCGCGCGCATCGCTCAGCAGCGGCGAGGCCGCGATCGCGTCCGCCGACGCCAACGCGCAGGCCGCGCAGGTCGCGGTCGACCAGACGGTGATCCGCGCGCCGTTCGACGGCATCGTGCTCGCGAAACACGCGAACGTCGGCGACAACATCACGCCGTTCTCGTCCGCGTCGGACAGCAAGGGCGCGGTCGTGACGATCGCCGACATGGACACGCTCGAGGTCGAGGCCGACGTCGCCGAATCGAACATCGCGAAGATCCGCGCCGAGCAACCGTGCGAGATCCAGCTCGATGCGCTGCCCGACATGCGCTTCGCGGGCCGCGTGTCGCGCATCGTGCCGACCGTCGACCGCTCGAAGGCCACCGTGCTCGTGAAGGTGCGCTTCGTCGACCGCGACGAGCGCGTGCTGCCCGACATGAGCGCGAAGATCGCATTCCTGTCGAAGCCGGTGTCGGCGCAGGACCGGCAGCCCGTGACGGCCGTGCAGGCGAGCGCGGTGGTCGAGCGCGACGGCCGGCCGGTCGTGTTCGTCGTGAAGGACGACGTCGTGCATGCAACGGCCGTGACCGCCGGCATGCGGATCGGCGAGCTCGTCGCGATCCGCGGCGTGAAGCCCGGCGACACGGTCGTGCTCGCGCCGGGCACGAAGCTCAAGGACGGCGCGAAAGTGACCGTCGCGAAGAAGTAACGCACGCGTGAACGACGCCCCGCCGCCCCTCGTCGAGCTCAGCCACGTCGCGAAGTCGTACCGGCGCGGCAACCAGATCGTGCCCGTGCTGACCGACATCACGCTCGACATCGGCGAAGGCGACTTCGTCGCGCTGATGGGGCCGTCCGGCTCCGGCAAGAGCACGCTGCTGAACCTCGTGGCCGGCATCGACCGGCCCGACAGCGGCGAGCTGCGCGTGGGCGGGCTCGACATCTCGCTGCTCGCGGAGGCGCAACTGGCCGAATGGCGCGCGGCGAACGTCGGCTTCATCTTCCAGTTCTACAACCTGATGCCGGTGCTCACCGCGTTCGAGAACGTCGAGCTGCCGCTGATGCTCACGCACCTGTCGCGCCGCGAGCGGCGCGAGCGCGTCGAGCTCGTGCTCGACATGGTGAACCTCGGCGACCGCACGAGCCACTACCCGTCCGAGCTGTCGGGCGGCCAGCAGCAGCGCGTCGCGATCGCGCGCGCGCTGATCACCGACCCCGTGCTGATCGTCGCCGACGAGCCGACCGGCGACCTCGACCGCGCGTCGGCCACCGACGTGCTCGCGATGCTGCAGCGGATGAACGCCGAGCTCGGCAAGACGATCATCATGGTGACCCACGACGCGCACGCGGCCGGCGCCGCGCGCTCCCTCGTGCACCTGGAAAAAGGGGAGCTGATCGATGGGCACGCCGGCTGACCGGCTGCGGGAGCGCGCGCGATGTACGTGCTGAAGCTGATCGCGCGCAACGCGCTGCGGCACCGGCTGCGCACGCTGCTGACCGTGCTCGGGCTCACCATCGCGGTGCTCGCGTTCGGGCTGCTGCATACGGTGGTCGACGCGTGGTACGCGGGCGCGGCCGCCGCGTCCAGCGGGCGGCTCGTCACGCGCAACGCGATCTCGCTCGTGTTTCCGCTGCCCGTGAGCTACGAGAACCGGATCCGCGGCGTCGAAGGCGTGACGGCCGTGGTGCGCTCCAACTGGTTCGGCGGCATCTACCGCGACCCGAAGAACTTCTTCGCGAGCTTCGCGGTATCGGACAACTACCTCGACCTGTACCCGGAATTCATCGTGCCCGGGCAGCAGCGCGCCGACTACAACCGCGACCGGCGCGGCTGCCTGGTCGGGCGCCAGCTCGCGGATCAGTTCGGCTTCAAGGTCGGCGACGTGATCCCGCTGAAGGGCACGATCTATCCGGGTACGTGGGACTTCGTCGTGCGCGGGATTCTCGACGGCCGCGACGATTCGACGATCACGCGCCAGCTGGTGTTTCACTGGGAATACCTGAACGAGACGGTGCGGCAGCGCACGCCGAAGCAGGCCGACCAGGTCGGCGTATTCGTGCTCGGCGTCGCGACCCCCGACGACGGCGCGGCGATCGCACGCAACGTCGACGCGGTGTTCAGGAACTCGCTCGCCGAGACGCTGACCGAAACCGAGCAGGCGTTCCAGCTCGGCTTCGTCGCGATGTCGAACCAGATCATCGCGGCGATCCGCCTGGTGTCGTACGTGGTGATCCTGATCATCATGGCCGTGATGGCCAACGCGATGGCGATGAGCGCGCGCGAACGCACGGCCGAATACGCGACGTTGAAGGCGCTCGGCTTCGGCCCCGGGTTTCTCGCGCTGATCGTGTTCGGCGAATCGGTCGTGATCGCGGTGGCCGGCGGCGGGCTCGGGATCCTCGCGACACCGCCCGCCGCGAGCCTGTTCAAGCAGGCGGCAGGCGGCATCTTCCCGGTGTTCAAGGTGTCGACCGGGACGGTCGCGCTGCAGGCCGCGTGCTCGGTCGCGGTCGGCTTCGCGGCCGCGATCGTGCCGGCGTGGCAGGCGGCGCGCGTGCGTGTGGTCGAAGGCCTGCGGGCGATCGGGTAACGACACGCATGGCCATCCCGCTCAACTACATCGCGCGCAACCTGTGGACCCGGCGGCTCACCACCGCGCTGACCGCCGGCGGGATGGCGCTCGTGATCTTCGTGTTCGCGACGGTGCAGATGCTCGACGCGGGGCTCACGAAGACGCTCGTCTCGACCGGCGAACCCGACAACGCGGTGGTGATCCGCAAGGGCGCCGAAACCGAGATCCAGAGCTCGATCGACCATCAGCAGGCCAACGCGCTCGAGATGCACCCGGCCGTCGCACCCGGCCCCGACGGCCGGCCGCTCGTGTCGAAGGAAGCGGTCGTGCTGATCTCGCTGGTGAAGACATCGACCGGCAAGCCGTCGAACGTCGTGATCCGCGGCGTGTCGCCGGCCGGCCTCGCGCTGCGCCCGCACGTGACGCTCGCCGCCGGCCGCATGTTCGCGCCCGGCTCGTCGGAAATCATCGTCGGCAGCGCGATCGCGAAAGGCTTCAGCGGCACGCAGCTCGGCGACAGCCTGCATTTCGCGCAGCGCGACTGGACCATCGTCGGCATCTTCGACGCGGGCGGCAGCGGCTTCGATTCGGAGATCTGGGGCGACGTCGACCAGCTGATGCAGTCGTTCCGGCGCACCAGCTATTCGTCGATGGTGCTGCGCATCCCGGGCGCCGACGGCTTCGCGCGCTTCAAGGCCGACATCGACGTCGACCCGCGGCTGACCGACGAGGCGAAACGCGAGCAGACCTTCTACGGCGACCAGTCGAAGGCGCTGTCGAAGTTCATCAACATCCTCGGCATCACGCTGTCGACGATCTTCTCGATCGCCGCGATGATCGGCGCGATGATCACGATGTACGCATCGGTCGCGAACCGCGTCGCCGAGATCGGCACGCTGCGCGCGCTCGGCTTCAAGCGCACGAACGTGCTCGCCGCGTTCCTGCTGGAAGCGCTGCTGCTCGGCTTCGTGGGCGGCGTCGCGGGGCTCGCGTGCGCGTCGCTGATGCAGTTCGCGTCGTTCTCGACGACCAACTTCCAGACCTTCGCGGACCTGTCGTTCCGCTTCGTGCTGACGCCCGCGATCGTCGTGAAGACGCTGCTGTTCTCGCTCGTGATGGGGCTCGTCGGCGGGTTTCTGCCGGCAATGCGCGCCGCGCGGCTGAAGATCGTCGACGCGCTGCGCGCGCAATGACGCGCGCCGCCGCGCACGTTCAACGCTCGCGCGGCACCCACGCGCCGTGGAACCCGGCCGGCACGCGGCGCGGCAGGTGCACGGTCGCGACCGGCCCCGCGTCGATCGCGCGCGCATCGAGGATCACGACGTCGCTGGTATCCGTCGCCGCGCGGTAGACCATCACCAGCAGCCAGCCGTCGTCCTCGTCGACGCCGCCCGGGCGCGGCACGAACACCGGCTCGCTGTTCTGGTCGCCGGCCGGCACCGCATAGCGCGTCGTCGTGCCGCTCGCGTGGTCGAAGCGCATCACGCCGCGCATTTCCGCATTGTTCGGCTGTTCCACCGCATACAGGTAGCGGTAGCGGCGCCCCGTGCGGCTTTCGTTGATGCGCGGCATCTCGATGCCGCCGTCGGCGAGCGGCCCTTCGTCGATCAGCCCGTTCGCCGTATCGATCACGTAGCGCCACAGCTCGCCGACCGGGTTGTCGGCGAAGCGGCCCGTGCGCGCGTCGAGCCGCAGGAACCACGGATAACGCACCGCATCGAGCACGATGCACGATGCGTCGCAGTCGTACGCGTTCACGACGTGCTGGATGAAGCACGGCTCGATGCCGAACCAGCGCACCGCGCCGCCGTGGCGCGGGATCACGCCGATGCGCGCGGGCCGGTCGTCGTGCCAGCGCAGCGGCATCCGGTGGCCCTGCTTCAGCAGCGAGAAGTCGTAGCCGACGTTCAGGTCGAGCAGCAGGCTGCGGGTTTCGGTGATCGCGAGGTCGTGCATCATCGACGGCGCGTTCAGGTCGATTTCGATCTCGACGCGCTGCACGCCCTGCGTGTCGGCCACGCCGTAGCGCAGCCACGGCGCACGCCAGTCCGCACGAAAGGAAATCAGCTCGCCCGTTACCGGATCAACCTTCGGATGCGCGGTCATCCCGCCGCCGAAGCCCGCGTGCCGAGCCGGCGCGCCGAGCGAATCGAGCGCGGCCGTGATCGCGAGCGGCGCGCCGCCCTCGGCCAGCGCAAGCAATTCGCCGGCATGCTGCAGCACGTTCACGTTCGGATTGGTGTCGGGAAGATGCGGCGCCTGCCCGGGTGCATGCACGGCGGCCCAGCGCTGCGTGCGCGCCCAGCGGTTGCGGTAGCCGGTCGCGCGGCCGCCTTCGAACGCGATCGCGTGCAGCATCGCGGCTTCCGGCCACCACGACAGCACGTCGTTCCCTTCGAAGCGGCCGCCCGGCGGATTCGGGCCGTTGCGCAGCAACGTGCCGTCGAGATCGTGCGGGACGGCACCGGTCACGCGCAGGTCGACGAGCTCGGCCTCGTCGGCCACCGGCGCGATCGCGCCGCGGTTCAGGTCGAATACGGTCATTGCGTCGGAAGCTCCTTTCAGCAGTCGTCGGTGGACGGCGGCAGATCGCCGCGCGCCAGTGCGAGCGCATGGTCGCGCACGTCGTCCGGCCAGCCGGCGATCAGCCCGGCGAGCCGCGCCAGGTCGTTCGCATACAGCGCGCGCGCGGCCTCCTCGAAACCGGGCAGGTCGCCCGCCATCGCCGACATGAAGTGGTAGGCGCGCGCCTGCGCGTCGCGCAGACGATCGGCCGCCGCATGCGTACGCCGCGCGTCCTCGACGAGTTTGCGCAATGCGACGGACGCGCCGCCCGGCTGCGCGGCAAGCCATTCCCAGTGACGCGGCAGCAGCGTGACCTCGCGCGACACGACACCGAGCTTCGGCCGGCCGCGGCCGCGCGGTTCGCCCGCGCCGGCCGGCTCGCCGACCGTTGCGGATACGTCGTCGCCCGACGGCGGCGCGAAGCGCGCGCGGATCTCGTCCGGCGTGCCGCGCAGGTCGAGGTCGATCGAGCGGCCGGTCGTGTCGTCGAAGATCAGGATCGTGCCGGCGCTCGCGTCGCCGGCCTGCCGGGCCGCGAGCGCGACCGACACGAGCGGGCCCGTCGCGAGCCGCCGGTGGCCGTCGAACACCGTGTACGAAGGAAGAAGCGTGGAGGTTGTCATCGTGGTCGCCCGCAGGCAGGAATCGGAATGGCGCTATTTTCATCCGGGTATAAATTGAATGTCAATATCATCCGGGTAAAAATATCGCCAGCATCCCGCCGGGCGGGCGACCGCGTGGCGCGGTCAGTTCTTCAGTGCCAATGCCGGCGTCGCCGTGCCGCGCACGCTCGCGAGCACGTCGTCGAGCGACACATGGCCGCCGAACGCCGACGAAGCCGGCAGCGGCAGGCCTTCCTCGACTGCGTGCGCGAATTGCACGCCGGCATCGTCAGCAAGCCGCGCCCGCAGCGCGGCGATGCGCGGGAACGCATCGCGCTCGAACACCGCGTGATAGTCGGCCCAGCGGGCGATCCCCGCGAAATACGCATCGGCCAGCGTGCGGCGCGCGCCGAGCAGCCACGGCCCGCCGCCGCGCTCGAGCAGCGATTCGAGATGGCGGTGCGCCTTCAGCACCTTGCCTCGGCCGTAGGCTTGCAGCGCCGCTTTCCCGGCACCCTGGGTGCCGTGCTCATAGACGTACCAGAGCGCACCGAATGCGCTGAAGAACGTCGTGTTCAGCCACGCCAGCATCCGGTTCAGCTGGTCGAAATCCGCGCCGCCCTGGCGAAACGCGAGGCCACTGTCGAGCGCCTGCGCACCGACATGGCCCAGGATCGCGATGCTTTCGGTCAGCACGTCGCCGTGCGCGGTCACGAACGCCGGCGTCTCGGCCGCGGCGTTCAGCGCGAGGAACGCGTCGCTCGTCACGAGGCCCGGCATCGTGATGCGCGACAGCCGGTACGGGAGGCCGACCCATTCGAGCGCGACGATCGAGCCGAACGAACAGCCGGCGGGAATACCGTAGAGAAGGATCGGAGACATGGGGATTTCGCAGAAGTTGAATGAGCGATCATGCTCCCATGACGAACGATGATGCAGTAGCCGCTAAAATCGAAACCCGTCGTTTCTTATTGTGGACGCTGACAGTGAATCTGAACGATCTCTACCTCTTCGTGCAGGCGGTCGACGCGGGCAGCATGTCGGCGGCCGCGCGCCGGCTCGACCTGCCGAAATCGACGGTCAGCAAGCGCGTGGCCGAGCTCGAGCGCACGCTCGGCGCGCGGCTCGTGCACCGCACGTCGCGCAGCTTCCGGCTGACGCCGGTCGGAGCCGAATTCTTCGAGCATGCGCGCGCGTCGGTGATCGAGGCCGAAAGCGCGCGCGACGCGGTACTGCGGCAGGCCGCCGAACCGGCCGGCATCGTGCGGATCACGAGCTCGGTGCCGGTGGCGCAGCACATCCTCGCACCCTGCCTGCCGGCGCTGGCCGTCGCGCACCCGAAGCTGCTGCTGCAGATTCATGCGAGCGACCGCCTCGTCGACATCGCGCAGGAAGGCTTCGACATCGCCGTGCGCAGCCATTTCGCCCCGCTCCCCGATTCCGCGCTCGTGCAACGGCCGCTCGCGACGGCGCCGATCATCGCCGTCGCGTCTCCGGCCTATCTCGCCCGTGCCGGCACACCGGCCACACCGGCCGGGCTCGCGCAGCACGACGGGCTTCATCCGGATCAGCAACCGTGGCGGCTCGAGCGCGGTGACGAGACCGTCGAAGTCGCGCCCCGCATCCGGCTGCAGGCCGACGAATCGACACTGTTGCTGCAAGCCGCCACGGCCGGCCTCGGCATCGCGTGCCTGCCCGACTGGATCGCCGGCGCCGCGCTCGCGTCGGGCGCGCTCGCGCGCGTGCTGCCCGGCTGGCGGGCCGGCACCGTCACCACCACGCTGCTAATGCCGCATCGGCGCGGCCAGTTGCCCGGCGTACGCGCCGCCGTCGAGTTTCTTGCGGAACATGTCGCGGCCCATCACGGGCTTGACCCGGACGACGCACGCGTGTGAACGAGTGTTGCCGTGCCCCGCGCGTCGCGGCCGATCGATTCAAAAGCTGAATCGATCAAGTCAGTAATTGGCATGAAAGCGCAAATATCGACATGACAGAATGATCCGGACGCCCCGCTCGGGCCCGCACGGGCCTCGGCGTCCGGCCTCCGGCCGGCAGCACCGTCACCCAGAAACGCGCGCTTTCGACGCGCCAGCCGCACGACGGCACCTTCCGCCCTTCGGAGGAGACAGTCATGAATCCGCTTCACGCGCTGCCGGCGTCCGCGTCGGCAACGGCCCGGCGCACCCGCGTGCGCTGGCTGGTGCTGGCCGTCCTGTTCGCGGTCACGACGATCAACTACGCTGATCGCGCCGCGATCGCGATAGCGGGCCCGAGCCTCGCCCGCGCACTGCACCTGAGCCACGTGCAGATCGGCTTCATCTTCTCCGCATTCGGCTGGTCGTACGTGGTCGCGCAACTGCCGGGCGGCTGGCTGCTGGACCGCTATGGATCGCGCATCGTCTATGCGTTCAGCATCTTCTTCTGGTCGCTGTTCACGCTGCTGCAGGGCGCGATCGGCTTTTTCGGCGGCGCGGCCGCGTTCGCGCTGCTGTTCGGGCTGCGCTTCCTGGTCGGCGCGGCCGAAGCGCCTTCCTTCCCGGCCAACAGCCGGATCGTGTCCGCGTGGTTCCCGGCCGCCGAACGCGGCACCGCATCGGCGATCTTCAATGCCGCGCAGTACGCGGCGACCGTCGTGTTCGCGCCGCTGATGGGCTGGCTCGTGCACGCGTTCGGCTGGCAGTCGGTGTTCGCGGTGATGGGCGTGCTCGGCTTCGCGTTCGTCCTGGTGTGGAACCGCACGATGTACGACCCGAAGGACCACCCGGCCATCAACCGCGCGGAACTCGACTACCTCGCCGAAGGCGGTGCGCTCGTCAACATCGACCAGGCGACGGGCGGCCGCGACGGCGGCCCGTCGATGCGCCACGTCAAGGCGCTGCTGGGAAACCGGATGCTGATCGGCGTGTACGTCGCGCAGTACTGCATCAACGCGCTCACCTATTTCTTCATCACGTGGTTTCCCGTCTATCTCGTGCAGGCGCGCGGGATGTCGATCCTCAACGCGGGGCTCGTCGCGTCGATCCCGGCCGTGTGCGGGTTCCTCGGCGGGATTCTCGGCGGCATCGTGTCCGATGCGCTGCTCAGGCAGGGCCGCTCGTTGTCGGTCGCGCGCAAGGTGCCGATCGTGTTCGGCATGCTGCTGTCGATGTCGATGATCGTCTGCAACTACACCGATTCACACGTGCTCGTCGTGCTGTTCATGGCGCTGTCGTTCTTCGGCAAGGGACTCGGCGCGCTCGGCTGGGCCGTCAACGCCGACACCGCGCCGCGCCAGATCGCGGGATTGAGCGGCGCGCTGCTCAACACGTGCGGCAACCTCTCCAGCATCACGACGCCGATCGCGATCGGCTACATCGTCGACCGCAGCGGCTCGTTCAACGGCGCGCTCGTCTATGTGGTCGCGCACGCGCTCGTCGCGGTGATCTGCTACGTGTTCGTCGTCGGCGAGATTCGCCGCGTCGAGCTTCGATGAACGGCGCGGGCCGCGCCGGCTCAGCCGGCGGCCCGTGCACCACCGGAACCAGGAGCGAACCGATGTCCGAATCCCGCCATGCCGGCACCCCGCGCGTCACGCGCATGCGGGTGATTCCCGTTGCCGGCCGCGACAGCATGCTGCTCAACCTGTGCGGCGCGCACGCGCCGTATTTCACGCGCAACCTCGTGATCCTCGACGACAGCAGCGGGCACACGGGCGTCGGCGAAGTGCCGGGCGGCGAAGGCATCCGTCATGCGCTCGAGCGCATGACGGATCTCGTGGTCGGCCAGTCGATCGGACGCTATCAGGCCACCCTCAACGCAGTGCGCGCGGCGCTGTCCGGCACGGGCCCGGGTGCGGGCCGCACGATCCGGCACGAAGTGACGTCGGCGGGCGAGGCGGCGGTACTGCGCCAGCCGCACGAAATCAACCTGCGGCTCGACAACGTGATCACCGCGATCGAGGCGGCGCTACTCGACCTGCTCGGGCAGTTTCTCGACGTGCCCGTCGCCGCGCTGCTCGGCGAAGGCCAGCAGCGCGACGCGGTGCCGATGCTCGCCTACCTGTTCTACCTCGGCGACCGACGGCGCACCGATTTGCCATATCGCGACGAAACGCACGCGTCGGACGCGTGGTTCCGGCTGCGCAACGAGGAAGCACTCACGCCGGCCGCGATCGCGCGGCAGGCGGAGGCCGCCGTCGAGCGCTACGGTTTCGCCGATTTCAAGCTGAAGGGCGGCGTGATGGCCGGCGCCGACGAGATGGAAACGATCGCCGCGATCAAGGCGCGCTTTCCCGACGCACGCGCGACGCTCGACCCGAACGGCGCGTGGTCGCTCGACGAGGCCGTCGCGCTGTGCCGCGGGCAAGGCCACCTGCTTGCGTATGCGGAGGATCCGTGCGGGCCGGAAGGCGGGTATTCGGGCCGCGAGGTGATGGCCGAATTCCGCCGTGCGACGGGGATTCCGACCGCGACCAACATGATCGCGACCGACTGGCGGCAGATGGATCACGCGGTGCGGCTGCAGGCGGTCGACATCCCGCTCGCCGATCCGCATTTCTGGACGATGCAGGGCTCGGTGCGGCTCGCGCAGCTGTGCCGCGACTGGGGGCTCACGTGGGGCTCGCATTCGAACAACCACTTCGACGTGTCGCTCGCGATGTTCACGCATGCGGCGGCGGCCGCGCCAGGCACGATCACCGCGATCGACACGCACTGGATCTGGCAGGAAGGCGACGCGCGGCTCACGCGCGAGCCGCTCGCGATCGTCGGCGGCAAGGTGGCCGTGCCGGAGCGGCCGGGGCTCGGGATCGAGCTCGACATGGCGCAGGTCGAGGCCGCGCATGCGTTGTACAACGCGGTCGGCGGGACGGCGCGCGACGACGCGGTCGCGATGCGGTATCTCGTGCCGGGGTGGACTTACGATCCGAAGCGGCCGAGTTTCGGGCGGGGGTGAGCCTGATGGTGGGCGGTGGGCGGTGGTTGCCAAACACCGGAAACGCCCGCATCCTGCCGGCTGTCTGAGCCCGCCCGCTTGGCGGACGGTTCGGGCCCCTCCCACTCAGCATGAAGCGCCCAGCATGACGTCTCCCGACCCGACACCGCGGCAGATCATCGTCTTCGTGCTGTATTCGGTGCTGTGCCTGCCCGCGAGCATGACCGTCGCTGGTTTTGCCGCGACCCGGATCACGCAGAACGTATCGAATTTCGAAGGCGGTGCAGGCTACGCCGCGCTCTGGTGGATCATCGTTCTGACCTGCGTGTTCTACGGACTGTCGATCGCCCTCTTCGCGCTGCTGCGAAAGAGGATCGCGATCGTTGCGGCCATTACGGTAGGGTTCGCCGTGCTGTCGGTGCCGGCGTTCAGATTTATCTACGAGCTGGCGACCTAGGCGCGGCGAGTTTGCGCCTCACGTCGAAAGCGGCGCACCCGACGGTGCCGCCCACGCCCACCGTCGCAGCGGAACCCAAAAACAAAAGGCCCGATCTTGCGATCGGGCCTTTCGGATTCCGTTGGTGGAGCGGAGGAGGATCGAATAATTGGCTTCAAGCTATACAGATGCTCGATCTACGAGCCAACAATACGCCTAGTTGCCCCCAAAATTGCCCCCCAGATTCTTCGCCGACATGCCGATGCTTTGTGTGCACCCTCTCGGCTCACGATTTCAAAAGTACAGCCTCCACGCTTCTGCACGAGCAAGGATATCGTCCGGATGTTATCGAGCTGCAACCAGCTCACGCGGAACGACATGATGTGAGGGCGAGCCATAAACGCAAGTACATGGCCGAGCGCACGCCCATGATGCAACAGTGGGCCGACTACCTAGATGGTCTGAAATCGGTGCAATGATAGTAGTCCCGATCAAGACAGCAACTTGACGCCCTCGCATCGCCTCGGATATAGTTGTTGCACCGTGCCAATGGACTGGACGGAGCAAGGTAATACAGGCTCCTGAACGGATCGCCCGCAATGGGCGAGACAAGCACTCCGGCGGACGGTATTCCCTCAGAAACTGACCTCGCCGAAGCAAGTTAATCGGCGGGATGCGCCTGTGCGCCTCGCCTCCGTTGAGGATCGCACATGTCAGCCACGTACATCCCAAAGACCGAGAACGCAGCAGTATCTCCCAAAAAATCGAACGCTGGCCACACGAGAGCCAAAGCCCCAGGCATTCCGCTGGACCAACCGGGCCGTTTGCGCGTCGCAAATGTAATCGCCCTGCTCGGCATTTCGCACTCGACGCTGTACGCGGGAATCCAATCAGGACGTTACCCCCAACCGGACGGATATGACGGACGTATGCCGTACTGGAAAAACGAAACTATTCTCGCCTTGTTGCAGAGCTAGGTAGATCGAAAGGATGCGTCCGCTCCATCGGAAATCGGAACAGGTAGTCGACTTGCATCTAGGACACCGAAGAAAAATTGCATGCCCTGTCCATGTGCAAGTTTACGTTTATTTTCGGTCATTCATCCCCAGGATTAACCATAGATATCTTGTGGAATGTTGATTTTTCGGCAATCAGTTGCAAGACCGGTGACCGTCAAGTAGCGACGCCTTGGACAATCCATCTCCAATGCATTGCATGCATTCAGCAACTTCCGTGGGGCCTCTATGGAGAGTAAGTCGGCGGCTAAGGCCGCTTGCGCAGCAGCGAGCGCCAGCTCGCCAGCGGATTGCGAAATTTTTGAACCGGCAGTCAAGGCATCAGCATTTGTTCTAACGAAGCTCGGTGACGACAGTTATCGCAAAAAATATGAAGATCTCTTAGCAAATATTAGGGAACTACGAAAGACTCGCCTCCATGAAATATATTCAGCCGAATACAACTCATTCAGGGGGTGCAAAGCACGCTCGAAAGAACGCCATCAAAAATTCGATACGAAGCTGAAGGATTTCCGAGATTTCCTTGCTCATTTGGGCCCGCGTCCGTCCGAGGAATGGAGTGTTGATAGAATCAACACTTACAAAGGCTACGTCGTCGGGAATGTGCGATGGGCGACGAAGCGCGAGCAAACAAAAAATAGGAAGGTCACAAAATTTCATAGCGTCGACGGAAAACAGGTCACTACCGCAGTCCTCGCCGACATGATTGGCATTCCGTATTCGACTTTGTACAAACGACTTCGACGAGGATGGACGTTGAATCGCATTCTTCAGGATCGCAAAAGTGAACTGACACTTAAAAATTGGAAATTTCCTCCTGAGGTCGCTGATCTGTTGGAACCTAAATATCAGGCGCGCACCGCATATGGCCAACAAAGAATCCATTGGTTTATCAATTATCTCGAAAAAATCATTACCTCCACTTGTTCGGAGACGGAGTTTGAAAGCATGTCCCCATTGATTGATATGCTCAACAACGCTAGATCTGATCTATCAGAGTTACTCAAAAAAGAACGTGAGAGAGCGAAGTCAGAGATTGAAGAGCTTCTTACCAGGTGTGCGCCACCCAAAGTCGATGGATTTTCATATTAATCGTGCCATTTAATCGCTTATCTCAAGCAGATTACTTGACCAGCCGATGCGAGACATTGCCTCAATCTGACGCCATTCGACAAATTTCAGCTTGCTTGCCATCCATCACGTGGCTGCGCTGCGTGGACGACTTTGAGTCCATTTACGCGATCAGGCTGGCGGTGTCATCGGAATCGGCGTATTACCCGGCGTGGTGCGAGTGGCTTGCAAAGAATCATCTGGATCAAGCGACAGAGTAGTTGTGATGGAGTTAGCGACGAGCACGCCCAATTTTGCAATCGAGTGCAGACACCGTCAGATGATTGCTCGCCAAGCGAAATGCTGCGCCCGGATCACTATCGGTGTTCCCTGATGCGCAGGGTCGACAGAGATCGACCCAACTAAGCCGTTCTGAGCGAGGTTACGGCATGCCTCATCTAGTCCAATACGGGGCGCTCGTCAACTGACCCCGAGCATTTGTCCGGGAATTCCTCGACACGTCGGGTCAACAAGCCACTGCTTTATCCGCGACTGTAAGAGCCAAGCGTCATCGGTGTCTGGTCGCACATAGTCTGCGCCCCTGGCGTCGACGCCCATCCAGTGACGCCCATTCCGGATCAACTTCGATCGACTCTGTGGCAGGCGCCTAAGTCCTTTGGTCGGTTAGCATTGCAATTGCCTCAAACAGTAACCGAACCACCGCTTCTATATCGGCGGGCTGCTGCATCCCTTGACCGGCGAGAAATATGATGGTCGAGCGGATCGATGCAAAATTTTGTGCCAGCAGGATCAGGTGCACACCATTCGGCCCACGCACACCCGCAAGCCAGTTCTGAACCGTGCGTTCGCTCGCGTGTGTCATACGCGCGAGCGTCTTCACAGCATGCCGGGATGTTCCGATCTCGCGTTTCAGCGCCACTTCAATCGCTACTGCATATTCACGGGCGGTGAGTCCCCGACCCGATTCGCTCGGCAAATTCTTGCGTGTTTCTCGCAACATCTTTCAGACCTCCGAAAGTATATTGGTTCAGACCGCAATGTGATTAGCGACCAAATATCGGAAGTTTAAAAGCAGCAACTTTCCGTGGAGTGGGGGATACGGTGATTCGGCGGGGACGGAAAAATCGCGCCGTAGATGGCGACGGCCGGGAACGTGCCGCTGCCTATGTGCGTATGTCTACCGAACACCAGCAGTATTCGACGGAAAACCAGCAGGATGTGATCCTCGCGTTCGCGGCCGCGCGCGATCTTGAAATCGTCAAGATTTACGCCGACGAAGGAAAGAGCGGGCTGCGGCTCGAAGGCCGTGACCAGCTGAAATCATTGTTGCGTGACGTGGAGTCAGGGCAAGCGGACTATTCCGTTATTCTTGTATACGACGTGAGCCGCTGGGGCCGATTTCAGGACCCTGACGAAAGTGCCAGCTACGAAATTCGCTGTAAGCAGGCCGGCGTGCGCGTGCTGTACTGCGCAGAGCAATTCGAGAACGACGGTAGCGCCGTCTCCAGCATCATCAAAAATGTGAAGCGTACGATGGCTGGCGAATACAGCCGCGAGCTGAGCGTCAAGGTACATGCTGGTCAGATGCGACTTATCGAGCTTGGTGTTCGGCAAGGTGGCCCGGCCGGCTATGGTCTGCGCCGCATGCTGATCGACCACACCGGTGCGCGTAAAGCGGAACTGAAACCCGGCGAGCACAAGTCAATCCAAACCGACCGCGTGATCCTCGTGCCCGGCCCGGTGGACGAAATCGACACCGTACGCTGGATATACAAAGCATTCGTGGAAGACGGGCTGACCGAATCGGAAATTGCGACCCTGCTCAACCGCCAGGGCAAACTCACGGATCGCGGAACCGCTTGGACGCGTGGCACGGTTCACCAGATTCTGATCAACGACAAATACGTCGGCGACAACGTCTGGAATCGCACATCCTTCAAGCTCAAGGAAGAGCGGGTCAGAAATCCGCCAGCAGCTTGGGCACGAGCAGTAGACGCTTTCGATGCTATCGTTGACCGGCTGATTTTCAACGCTGCACGCCAGATCATCCTCGCACGCTCATACCGGCTCACTGACGAAGAGATGCTGACCGCGTTGCGCCGTGTACTGCTGCGACACGGCTACCTGTCCGGTATTGTGATTGACGAGACGACGGACTGCCCTTCGAGCAGCGCGTTCGCCGGCCGTTTCGGCAGCCTGATTCGCACATACACCTTAATTGGCTATACCCCGGATCGGGACTACCGTTATCTCGAAATCAACAGACGTCTGCGCGAACTGCATCCGGGAATCGTTTCGGATGCAATGAACGCCATGACAGCAGCTGGGGCACGGGTAGAACGGAACTCGACAACCGATCTGCTGCGGGTCAACGGTGAATTCACGGTTTCGCTCGCCCTGTGTCGATGTCGCACGACCAATGCTGGCACCAATCGCTGGCTCGTCCGTTTCGACACCGCGCTTAAGCCCGACATCACGATCGCCGTGCGTATGGAACCCGACGCGCAGTCGATCCGGGACTACTACCTGCTTCCAGCCATCGACTTGTGGTCAGAACAGCTGCGCCTCGGAGACTACAACGAACAGGGCTTCGATGCTTACCGCTATGACGACCTGTCAATGCTCGTCTATCTCGGCCGCCGAGTACCGCTACATGGAGGCAGTCATGAATGGCAACCAAGAGCATGAGCCTGTGCGGCTTTCGTCGTCGGAGAAGATATTGCTGATTCCGGCTGACCGGCTACGCGTGCTTAATCCGCGCACACGCAATCCCCTGTTTTTTTCGCAACTGGTGGAGAACATCGCCGTGGTCGGGTTGAAGCGGCCGATCAGCGTGGCGCTTGGCGGGAGAGACAAGGAGGGCGACTGGTACGAGGTTCTATGCGGGCAGGGACGCCTTGAAGCCCTGAAGCACTTGGGCGAAACCATGATTCCATGCTGTATTTTCGATGCGCCGGAAGTTGATCGGTTCCTAATTTCACTGACTGAAAACATTGCGCGCCGCCGGCATACGACCGAAGAACTGCTGAGCGGCATCCAGGTACTCCGCTCCAGGGGGTATAGCTCGGAGCAGATTGCCCGAAAAGTCAATCTCGACCCCGATTACATCAGCAGCATCCTGCACCTGCTCAACAACGGCGAACAGCGCCTCGTGCGTGCGGTCGAGAAACAGGTTGTACCGATCTGGCTCGCCGTCGAAATCTCACGCGCATCGAGCGAAGACGTCCAGAAAGCCCTACTAGAGGCCTACGAACAGGGCACGCTCAAGGGTGAACAACTGCTGCGCGTGCGCAAACTGATTAGCAAGCGCGAGGCACTCGGGAAAGCGTACTACCCGAAACCCAGCTCCGGCCGTGATGACAAGCCCACGCCGCAAAAGCTACTGCGCATCTACAAAACCGAAGTGCGGCGGCAGCAACTCAATATCCAGAAGGCGCGTATCCAGGAAGAACGCCTGTTGCTTATTACGTCTGCCATCCGACATTTCCTGTCCGACGAACACTTCCGCACCCTACTACGTGCCGAACAGATCAGCGATATCCCCGAAGTCATTGCACGTCGCATTCCAACGGAGCTGCTGCCATGAGCGCAATCAGACACGGGTTCGAACCGACCATAATCGACGTGCCGCTCGACCACATCCACCCGCTGGCCCCCGTCCGGGCGAAGGTGCTGGAAACGCCGAAGTTTCGAACGATCCTCAGTTCAATCCGCGAACTCGGTGTAATCGAGCCACTGGCTGTCCATCCTTCACGAGATGGAGAAGGCCACTACGATCTGCTAGATGGCCGACTGCGACTCGAAGCACTGAAGCAGCTCGGCCACGCTAAGGCGCGCTGCATGGTTTCGCTCGACGATGAAGGATTCACGTTCAACCGACAAATTACCCGCATCGCGTCGGTCCAAGAACACCGCATGATCCGCGCAGCACTTGCCAAGGGCGCTTCGGAAGAACGCATTGCTCAAGTTCTCGACATCGACGTGAAGCGAGTTCGCGAGAAAGCGCACCTGCTCGACGGCATCGCACCGGAGGCGGCGCGGCTCCTGAAGGACCGACAGGTAATTCCCTCCGTATTTGGGGTGATACGAAAGATGAAGCCGTTTCGTCAGATCGAAGCGGCCGAAATGATGATCGCCGCAAACAAGTTCACGAAGCCGTATGCGGAAATGATTCTCGTGACCACACGCTCCGATGCCTTAACGGACAAGGCCAGGCCGAAGAAGCGAGAAGAAATCTCGCCCGAGGATATTTCCCGCATGCAAGCCGAGATGGAGCGCCTGCAACAAGACAGCACGACCGTGGAAGACACCATCGGCGACACCATGCTATCGCTTGTCGTAGCAAAGGGCTTCATCTCTCGCTTGCTACGTAACGAAAATGTCCACGGTCATCTAAAGCGCTACCACGGAGATCTACTGTCGAGTGTGGTGACGACAATTGACGCGATTGCTGCGGATAATCGGGCGTCCGAGCGAGAGTAAATCACGCAGCGAGGAGAACTTCGCGCTTTCAAATTTCGGGGAGGGGGACTTTCTTTGCTGGCTCACGGGCTCCATCCATTCTCTGAAAAATTGGCACGCCCCCAATCCGGAGCGGCTCACTGTTGGGACGACATAAAGGCACAAAACGGTCAGGTAGCAGCCATTCGCTGCGCGGAAACGAAGGGCCGAAACCGCCGCTCTCCGCCTCTCGCATGCTCGATTAGGTGGGTCAGCCTGGGCGCTCCAGAAGGCACAGAGCACGCCGACTTCTGCAATTGGTTGCAACGTCTTTATAACTTCGCGCCTGCACTGTCGAAGTCTACTGTGAAAAGCACCGAAACGTTCACCGCATCACGGGGCAACGATGCATACCGACAACCATGCAGAAGGCGAAGCAAGGTTACGGACAGTCAGACCCTCAGGATTTGTCTTTCGATCCTGCAGTGTGCGCGTTTTGAAATCCTGAAAAGGAGCTACGAGGAACGCAGCAAGCAAACGCGAGGACGACTGGTCGGGGCTGGTGACCAGAGCGCCGATGAACGCTAATTTGATCAACATCGCCAACGCCGAGCTACATTATTGCGCCTCGATGTCCGCGATGGCCCTTGCAACGCTTGCACTCGATTGCAAGGGCTTTTTGACGCTCGACGCACCGACGGTCAAATGATCCGAAAAAATTGGGTACGTGGTCACCAGTTTGGCGTCTCTAGCATCGGGCGAGAATCCAACGTCGAAGGCTACGAGGGCTAGGACAGGCAACACGTCAAAGGTCGCTTCCAGCATTTAGCAATCCTAAGGATTGCGATCCGAGCGGGCGACGACAGAAAGGCGCGGACGGTCTTTTCCGGCAAGACCCTTGGGGACGATGAACGTACCGTCGAATGGCAGCTGGATTTCTGCAATTGATAGCATGAACGTTGTTAGTGATTGGTTCACCCACCGTCAATGTCCAGGCTTAAAATTTTTGCGTATGAAACTGAGAGAACAATGAGAACTTCAGACTGCGCAGGTGGAACCGACAAGCAAGGACCGGATTCCATAGAACAGGGACATACATCGATCGATCCCGCAATCGAGGCATTCGCGATGCTTTGGCGGGCTGCGTCGGCGCGCGCTGGTAATGCAGATAAGTCGAGAGTCCCTCGTGCACTCAATTGCACGAAGTTAATTTCGTGCAAGGCACACGACTCCCCAAACACGTCGTGACCAAGCAGTATGTACGCGTCGCCACACCAAAATCATTCGGCAGGCCACACATTTGTCCGATGTCTCGACGGACACGGAGCAGCCGCGCGACGATCTTCCTGTAAGCGCGTTGAATCCGCCCTTACTCAAGACAGCAACCATCAGCTGAGGTCGCAGGCCTTGCGGTAGTAACCGTCGCCGAAGGTCACACCGGAACTGGTGTACACGAACCGGCGTGTCTCGCGGTAGCCGTGTTCAAAGGTGCCAGTGGCGATGCCACAGGTCGCGCCATCGCGGCCCTGCCTGAGTTCCGAGAACTTCACGTCGTCCGGGTAGGCCGAGTACAACCGCACCGCGTCACGCGCGCCCGCCGGGCGCCAGTCGTCTTGCTGTGCCGCCGCCTGCTGGCTGGCGTCCGGCCCGACGTGCAGCCCGGTCAGCCCTTCGAATACCATCAATAGCGCAACAGCTACGCAGAGCCCTCCCGCCAACTTCGCAGGCATCACCCAAAACTTGTGGGGCGGCGGTAGTGCGGCCAGCGGATGCGGCTTCGGCTTGGAATGTCTTCTTATCCTCATAGCGATCTCCGTCCTGGATCAGCGCAAAGTTGGCGATGCCTGGGTCGACGACGCCCGAACTTCCGCATTGCCCTGCAATCGATTGCACGACAATGAATTCACTGGACGCAGAGCCCTCGACTGCTCAACACGCGACAAAGGCAATAGTTCGCCCTCGTAGCCAACAACCCAAGGCGCTGTTATTCGCTCGGGTCAACTCATTTTAGAACCAATCGGTTTAAGCCAACAACCCATCGGTTTCCAGAGCAAGTCCGGCGTGCCCGAGACTTGCGGCATGCCCGATTCAGACGAGAAAAAAGAGTTTGCGGCCCGCCTTAAGCAGGCCCTGAAACGCAGTCCGAAGCGCATCGAGACTGCGTCGGAGTTGGCTATCCAGTTCAATCTTCGCCATCCGGCTGAGCCGATCACACCTCAAGCCGCACAGAAGTGGCTGACAGCAGCTGCTCGCCCGACCGTCGACAAGATCAAAACGCTTGCCGCATGGCTGGATGTTTCCGAGCAGTGGCTTCGGTTCGGCGTCACGGATATGAAGCGCCCACCGAAATCGTCGCAGCAGGTGAAAGCGGAAAAAGCAATCACGCCAACGCCAGAAGAGCTTGAACTGATCGGTCGCTTACGGGGCCTGTCCGCCTATCAACGACACCTTGTCGAAGGCGTGATCGAGCAATTCAGCTTGGATCGAGAAGTCTGGAAGGACTGATTTTCGTCCGAAGAACGAGAACATGGGGGGCACGCGGGCGTTGCAGCGAACCGCATCGATGCACTTGATTGCCGCCAACTCACAGCTCCCAAATGTAACGCTGTGGCGAGCACGCGGTTATTCCCCTTTTGCCGGCCCAGCGTTTGCCCTCATGTCCGAATACGACCGGTTACGCACTCATCGGCGCTCCCGTTTACCAACGAGTTCAAAAACTAAGCGTTGAATTTTCGTACACGAGTACTAAAATCAAAGTAGGTTTTAGTACCTCTACGCCGCCGCAGCGGTCTTGCAATCAATTGCCCCTCCAAGAGGGTGACCATGAGTCGACTTTTCGCCTACTGCCGCGTCAGCACGATCGACCAACACCCCGAAAACCAGATAGCGGAGATCAAGGCAGCAGGCTTCGAAGTGACATCCAAGCGCACGATCACCGAACACATCAGTGGCAGCGTGCCCGCGAGCGACCGGTCGGGTTTCCAGAAGCTGTTGGACCGCGTCGAGGAAGGCGATGTATTGGTCGTCACCAAGCTAGATCGACTCGGCCGCAGCGCTATCGACGTACAGCAAACCGTACATAGGCTCGCCGAAATGGGCGTGCGTGTGCATTGCCTTGCCCTGGGCGGCGCCGATCTAACGTCAAGCGCCGGGAAGATGACAATGGGCGTCCTGACGGCCGTTGCGCAGTTCGAACGCGATTTGCTCATCGAGCGCACGCAAGCGGGCTTGCAGCGCGTGAAAACCGAAGGCCGCAAGCTAGGCCGCCCATCGGCACTATCGGATGAGCAACAGCAGGAAGTACGGCAACGCCTCGCTCAGGGCGCGACCGTTTATGCACTTGCAAAAGAGTATGGCGTGGCACGGCAGGTGATTATGCGCGTTCGTGACCGGGCGACAGTATGAGCTTGCAATCAATTGCAGTCGGCGCTGCGCGCCAATGTGAGTCACGTTCCAGGTCGCAACACTTTTATATTCGGGGGAGGCCAAGCGCGATATTCGCCCTGACGCAGAACCATGATCGGCGGCCCGCGCCCCAAACTTGCCCTGCATCATCTCGACGACCCAACGGCGGGTTACAGAGTCGAGCAGTCGCACGACACAACAACTCGTGGGCGGCACGTCGGCCAAGGTTGCTGCCCAACCTCTTGCATGCGTATGGCATGCCTTACAGCAGTAAACGGAATTTCAACGTTTCCCGCCCCAAGACTCCGCCGCTAACGGCAGCTCATTTAGTTCCGCCCGGGCCTCCCGCCAGTTCGGATAATGTTTATCCAGCAAGTCAATGAAGCGTGGGCTATGCGTCGGCTCGATCAGGTGCAGCATTTCATGCACCACGACGTACTCCAGCAGATCTTTCGGTTTCTTGACCAGTTCAGTATTCAGGCGGATCGTGCCGGCCCGGTGATTACAACCGCCCCACTTGGTCTTCATGCGCTGCAGGAAGTAGGCGGATACCGACACCCCCAGTACCGGCTGCCATTTGTTGATGAGTGCCGGAATCGTATGGTGCAGCAGAGCGCGATGCCAGTCGTGCACGATCTCCTCGCGTTTCTCCGATGAGCTACCGGGGCGCACCGTCAGCGTGATGCGACGATGATCCAGCTTCACCCCGGGCTTGGCTTCCAGTTCCTTCACGGAAAGCAGATAGCGCCGCCCCCACAGAAAATGACTCTCCCGCTCGACGTACTGCCGGGGCGTTTCCCGGGCTTGGGCCTGGAACTTGGCCTGCTGAGCACGTATCCAGCCAAGCCTGGAGATGGCATAGGCACGGGCCACTTCCAAGCGGGTGCTGATCGGCGCTACCAAGGTGACATGCCCAGCCGGCGGACGCACCGAAAGGTGTACATTTTTGACCGCCTTGCGCGTGACCTCGATGGCGACCTCGCCAAGCTGGATAACTTCCGTCACAGATATCCCTGCTGGCTCTTGATAATCTCAAACATGGCTTTGGTCGCGGTACGGTCCCGGCTGAAAAGTGGGAACAGAGCGTTCAGCACCTGAGCTCCGCGCGGACCGTCGGCATCCTCCTGCCAACCGGCCGGGGCATGCTCGCGGATGGCCCTGTCGATCTGCAAGGCCAGTTCCGCTTTACCATGGTCGTCCGCCGGACATTGAAAATGTTCGCCCGGGATCGACGCCAGGTTGTTGAAGAAAATCGTGGCCTCCCGGTTGCCATGCAGGACCGCCGGCACGCCAGCCTGGGGCTGTTTCGCAGCAAGCTTGCGCACGAGTTCCTCTGCCTTGCGGAGAAACTCCTCGTAGGCTTGTGCATCGGTCCGGCTTTGCTCGATCAGATCGTCCAGCAGCTTAGACATCTGATCATAGAACTTCGGGTCGGTAAGCTGGTCGCGGATGATGGTCTTGCGGACGTTGTTGATGATGCCTTCGGCAATGGCATTCTTGGTCAGCTTGCCCTTCTCGTTCAGTTTCCTGGCGATAGCGTCGTGGATGCCGGTTTCGATAATCAATTCGGTCAGCGACAGTTCGCCCAGTTCCCCGAGTTCTGTGGCTGTATCGGCCTGGATGTAAGTGTTGATGAGATGGCGCATGTCTGCCTCGTAGGGCTTGATGTCCAGCTCCTCGCCAGAGTGTTTCTTGATGGCGGCACGGATTTCGGCGTAGAACTCCACTTCCCGTTGCAGGGTTGTCACTTCGGCATCCGTGTAGCCGGCCTCGCTAAGGTTCTGAGACAAATCGGCATAGGCTCGGACAAACACGGCCACCGCCTTGTAGAATGAAACCCGCAGAGGCTCGGTTTCATTGAGCGCATTTGGGTTGGCCGCATCGCCGCAGAAGTAATGCAGGAATTGCTCCACCTCCCGGGGCTGAGGCACTGGCTCACATAGGTAATGCAGCGCTTGCTGCGCGTCGTCCAGTTGCTTTCTGCCTTCTTCCAATGCGTTTTTAAGGTAGACGTTATTCTCGCCGCCGTTGCCGGCGTCGATGTCCAGTTCGTCGGAGCTATAGACGGCGACGGCTTGCTGCACGTCCCCGAACAACTCCTTGTAATCGACGATATGCCCGTAATCCTTGTCATCGCCGTCCAGCCGATTGGTACGGCAAATGGCCTGGAACAGGTTGTGGTCGCGAAGTTCGTTGTCCAAGTAAATGTAGGTGCAGCTTGGTGCGTCGAAGCCGGTCAGGAGCTTGCTGACCACTATCAGCAACTTGAGGTTGGCCGGCTCATCCTTGAAGCGGCGCTTCACCTCATCCTCATACTGCTTGGTAGTCTGCCCCTTGCCCAGTACATGCTGGGTGTAGGTGTCGAACTTGTAACGCTCGTCGCTGTTGGCCGGCTCCCGCGAAATGGCGTTGTGGTTGGGCTCAAACGAGGTGACCACGCCGCAGTACTGGCCGAAGGCAGTGTTCTGGAACAGGCGGAAGTAATGGCAGGCGTCGTAGATTGACGCCGCCACCAAAATCGCCGTACCCCGGTCGTTGTTTAGGCGAGGCTTCAGGGCAAAGTCCTGAATGATGTCGGCAATGATGCGCTGCTTGCGCTCCGCCGCACTCATCAGTTCCTCCATCGTCGCCCAGCGGCGGCGCAGGATAGCCCTCTGGAAGTTGTTGAGGTTCTTGGTCTTCTGCTCGAACCACTTGTCGATGGCTGTACGAGAGCCCAGCCGCTGGGGCACGTCCCGGGCCTCATACTTCAAGTCCAGCACCACCTTGTCGGCTACAGCCTGGTGGAACTTGTAAGTGTGGATGTAGGTGCCGAACACGTCCCGCGTCATCTGCTTGTCCTTGCGCAGCAGAGGCGTGCCGGTGAAGCCGATGAAAATTGCCCCTTCCAGCCAGCGCTTCATTTGCTTATTCATGTCGCCGCCTTGGGTGCGGTGGCATTCATCGACAAAGATGTAGAAACGCCCATGGACCCGGGGCGGCTCACCTTTCAGGTCAGCGGTGTCGAATTTGTGGATCAGGGCACAGAGCAGGCGCTGCGTGGTAACGCCCAGTTTCTCGATCAGCTCGGCGCGAGAGGCGATGCGTGGTGACGGGGTATCCTCGCCGATCACGCCTGCGTTACGCATAACGCCGACGATCTGCTTGTCCAGCTCATCCCGGTCGGTGATGACCAGGATGCGGGCCTCCGGATCATGCTCTAACAGCCACTTGGCGATCAGCACCATCAGGATGCTTTTGCCGCTGCCTTGGGTGTGCCAAATCACGCCCCCCTCCCGCTTGGCAACCCGCTCTTGGGCGGCCTTTACGCCCTGGTACTGGTGCTGGCGCGGTACCTTTTTCTGGCCAGCGTCGAAGATGATGAAGTTGCGCATCAGGTCGAGCAGCCGCGCCTTGTCGCACAGCTGCACCAGCGGGCGGTCCAGCAGGCTGCCGGCTTCCGGTGCAACACCGGCGGCAGACGGTGCCTCGTCCTTCCACTCCACGAAGAACTGCTCGGGCGTACCGGCGGTGCCATAGCGCAGGCCTTGCGAATCGCTTCCGGCCAGTACCAGCTGTATCGTGCTGAAGAAGCCCTTATTGAAGATTTCTTCCTGGTTGGTGATGAGCTGGCGCACCCCGTCGAACACCTCCACCGAACTGCGCTTGAGTTCGAGCACCGCGACGGCGATGCCGTTCACGTACAGCACGATATCCGGGCGGCGCTGGTAGCCGCCCTTGAGGGTTACCTCCTCGGCAAGGGCAAAGTCGTTGTTGCCTGGCGAGGCCCAGTCGATCAGGTGTACCTTGTCGTGGGGCTGGCCGGCAGCCACCTGCACGTCCACTCCATAGCGCAACAGCTGATAGGTGCGCAGGTTGGCCTGATAGAGGGTGATGCCGGTTGCGTCGGCGGCCGTTTCTAGTTTTTGCAGGGCGCCGGCAATGTGGGCGTCGGTGTAGCCCCGGGTCAGGAGGTTGGTCCGCAGCAGGGCAGTTTCGATGGGGCGGTTGTCCTCCCGCTTATTCCATTCGCCCAGGTAGTCGTAGCCGAGGCAGTCCGGGCGCGACTTGTCCGTAAAGAGTGCGATGACGCGGTTCTGGGTCTTGCGCTCGGAACGCGGCTGTTCAGACATGGGAGGCCTCAGGAGAGAGCAGTCGGGTCTTGCCAGTCAGCAGTTCCTGCATCATAGCCTGCTTGAGGACGCGGGTTTTGATGAGGCGGGTGTCTAGGGCCGCCAGTTCAGCGTCCATGTCGGAGAGCACCGTGGCGATGGCAGTTTGTTCAGCTTTAGACTTCGGAGACAAAACCTCGTATTCGCGTAATTGACCTTTCCCGATTTCCAGGAATGTACTACCGCCGCACAGGCTGACAAATCCTTGCTTTTGCGTTTGCAGTAGATAGTAGAGAAACTCTACATCAACCTCGTTGGACGGAATGAAATTCTTGAATCCTTGGTTCGTCGTCACCGGAACGGCATTGATCGCACATTCTCCAATCGTGGCGCGGGAGGTCATCAAAACAGACTGAGCCGGTATCAATTCTGCCGAGCTGCTTTTCAACCCGTGGTCGGTTATACGACGGCTCGTTTCGCGCAGGTACTTCTTCCCCGCAAGAGACGTAATGTCTGTAGGAGTACACCACTGAATTTCACCATCCCATGCAGCGGCATCACCTGTACTTGGCGTTCCACCGCTTCGTATATCTGCCATTTCCCCGAGCCGCTTCACCTCCCACTCCTCGCTAAACCCAGGCAGGCGGGTTTGGCCGGTGAGGAGTCGCTGCATGGTGGCCTGCTTGAGGTCGCACTTCTTGGCGATCAACCCGGTCAGCCCGTCGAGTAGCGCATCCACATCCGACAGCGCAGTGGCGATGAGGCGCTGCTCTTCAGTCGACGGAAGAGCAATCAAAAAATTTCGGACATCATTGCCTGTAATATTTGGGTCTTTTCGACTGCTGCTCGCTACAGCTTTCCAATAATCAACATGATAATTGAGAAAGTAGAGTAGATACTTCGAATCCAGCTTTCGACGATTTGGACATATTGCCGTGAGTGCTTGATTTATTGTCGCAGGGAATGGCAACAATCCGGTGCGGCCAATTTGAGCAAATCCACCATACATCGCGACCAATACCGACCCGGCTGGATATAGCCTTAGCGATGTTTCGCGCAGTGCAGTTTCAGTGACACACTCGTCAGTTTCGTCGAGGACGGAGTTATTCAGATCGAGCGTCTTAACCCAAGGAATCGTTCCTCCGTGGAAATAGCGCTCGGCCGCAGCCCGAGCCGGCGTAGTACCAGAAGAAGTTTCCGAATAAGCAGAGAGGGGCTCAACATCCCAATCCATCGGGATCATTCCTACTTCCGTCTGTTTAAACTCAGCCCTCATTTCCATGCCGCCCCCATCCTCCTGAGGTGTTCTTCTACCTTGGCCGACAGCGCAACCACCTCATCCACCAGTCGCGGCAATGGCATGGCGTAGCGTTCGGCCAACTCGTGGATTCGACTGGTCAGCGTCTGACCGACGCGGTTGAGTTCGCCCTCCAGGTCGGCGGCCAGCCGGGCGAGCCATTTGTCGTCCACCACCAACGTCTTGATCTCATCCACGCTCAGCTTGGCGTAATGGTCATGGGCAAGCTGGTCGAGCTCGGCATCCAGCTCTTTGACGGTTTTCTTGAGTTTGCTTTCCTGTTCGCTGAGCTTGAGCCATTGTTTCAACACCGCGAACTCGTCCATAGCCTCGGGATCCGTGCCGATTTCCTTAACACGGTCCTTCACCTGGGTGACATTGATCTTGTCAAATCCGGCAAAAGCAGCATCCTCGCTACTGTGCTCCTCTTCTAGACCGGCGATCTGGCCCGCCACGGCTTCAAGTTCGGCTTGTTTGGCCTCCAGCGCTGCCTCTTTCTGCGCGAAGTAGCGGGCAACGATATAGCGCTTGGGAATCAGGTCGCAAGCCCAACCCTTATCCTTCTGCTTACCCTTCTTGTCGGTTTCAACAATGCGTGCCGGTTTGGCCACCCAGCCGTCGGCGGCGATAAGGTATGCATCGTCCTGCATGGTTTCGGCCCAGTAGTCCATCAGGTGCTGATAGACATCGTAGGCGTCGAGCAGGGGAGCGGCCTGGAAGGTGGTAAGGAGCGTTTCGGAAACGATACCAATAAGAGTCTTAGGGTGATCGTCTTGACCGAAGCTCGTGAGGCGCGGCCTGATCGCCTGCCGCCATTTCCCGAATAGGGTATTCACCTGGCCGGTGAAGGCGATGAATTCGGCGTGTCCGAGGATGGCCGCCTTAATCTCGCCTACCGGCAGCTTGAGGCGGGCATAGCCGGGACGGCCTGCTGGCTCAAACAAGGCAGAGCGCAGGCCTGGCATCTGTTGCCAGTCAGCGGCAAACGCGTCGATGTCCCTCTCTGGGATACCGCCGTTGAGGTGGGCGTCAATATCCTGAATGTCTTCGGGCTCGCTGCTGTCGATGTAGCGCGGCAGATTCAGGTTGAAGTCGTTCTTCGGGTCGGCGATCTCAGCGAAGGACACCATGCGGGCGTATCGCGGGCAGTCGATCTGCCTAGTAAAGGTGTCCACGATCTTATGGATGTCCTGCTCGCGCAAGCGGTTCTTGTTGCCGTCTTTGATGTATCCCTTGGCGGCGTCGATCATGAACACGCCCTTGCGGGTGACCGCGTTCTCCTTGTCGAGCACAAGAATGCAAGCGGGGATGCCGGTGCCATAGAAGAGGTTGGCCGGCAGGCCGATGATGCCCTTGAGGATGCCGGAGCCAACCAACTGCCGGCGGATGACTGCCTCGGCATTGCCCCGAAACAGCACGCCGTGCGGCAGGATGCAGGCCGCTTTGCCGGCAACCTTCATGCTGCGGATGATGTGCAATAGGTAGGCGTAGTCGCCTTGCTTTGCGGGTGGCACACCCCACCCGAAGCGCTGGTAGAGGTCTGCTTCGGGAGCGAGGCCGGTGCTCCAGGTTTTGTCGGAAAAGGGCGGATTAGCGACCACATAGTCGTAGGTGCGCAGCCCCTCGCCATCCTTGAACTTGGGAGCAGCCAGGGTGTTGCCGGAAAGGATGTTGGCCGTGGGGAAGTCATGCAGGATCATGTTCATCCGCGCCAGACCGGCGGTGGTGACGTCTTTTTCCTGCCCTTCCAAGGTGATTTTGTTGCCGGATTCGGCGGCGACCTTGAGCAGCAGCGAACCGGAGCCGCAGGTCGGATCGTATGCGGTGGTGGCGGCCTTGGTATTTCCCGGCGCGATGCCGATCACCTTGGCGATGACGCGACTGACCTCGGACGGAGTATAGAACTGCCCTTTGCTCTTGCCGGAATCCTGGGCGAAGTGACGCATCAAGTATTCGTAGGCATCGCCCAAGATGTCGTCGTGCTCAGCGCGGTTCTTTGAGAAGTCCAACTCCGGCTTCTGAAAGATGCCGATCAGGTTGGAGAGCCGCTCCACCATGGCTGGGCCTTCACCCAGCTTGTTGGGGTCGTTGAAGTCAGGGAAATCGCTGCGCGCCAGCCGTGCGTTAGAGTCAATCAGCGGCTGGATGATCGTGGTATTGATCTTGTCGCCGATGTCGCTCTTGCCCTTGAGGGCTATCATGTCCTTGAAACTGGCGCCCTTGGGAATAACCACGGGCGGGGCAAAGTCGTCGCTATCCGCGTACTTGTCGCTGATGTATTTGATGAACAGCATGAACAGGACATAGTCCTTGTACTGGCTGGCATCCATTCCGCCGCGCAGTTCATCACAGGAGGCCCAGAGAGAGGAGTAAAGGTCAGATTTCTTGAGTGCCATGCTGCATCGTTCGACAAAAGACGAACTTTAACCTAAAGGCATACTCTATCGAGGTCAAATGACGTGACAGCCCGCTCCATGGCCTTTGCCGGCCGGACAAATTGTATCCATCGTACGGCAGCTTAGGCCGGGGGGCTCCTTTGGGCGTCCGTCAGGGTTCAAGGTAGAGAGGTCAATTGAGTGACCACTTGCGGGGAATACTCAGTGGTAGCTCCGGCCGCGAGCCGCCGCACGCCGCGCAATTGATTGCACGCAGACCGAGCCGGGTTTTGCGAGCGTGATCTGTTGATCGAGTTCATCAGGCGCCGGATACGTAAACGTCGCCCCCCTGGAGCAACAAAAATGAAGCGATTCCGATGCGGGGCCACTTTGGGGGCAATTCCGAATCCTGGCGTGCGCCCGGATGGCGGTGCCCCAATGAGTAGAAGAAAGCAACGCGCGAGGGAAGCGGGCCCCGAACGAATGGAGTCGGTGCAGCCGAGCATCCGACCGGGTGATTGCGCAACGCGTTGCAATTGATTGCGACGCACGCAGACTGCCGACCTGTTGGGGTCAATGTTGGGTCAAGGGCAGACGTAGAAAAGGGGGTTAGCAGCCCTAGACCGCTAACCCCTTGATTCCTGGTCGGGGCGAGAGGATTTGAACCTTCGACCACCTGCACCCCATGAAGGTCTTTGCACGTGATACCCATCGTGGCTCAACGCCCACCGTTCGCTTAGTGGTCAACTTACACGAGAAGTGGGATTACTTGTGCCCCTTGTTTTACACGGTCAAGATAGTCTGCCCATTGTTGCATCATCATCCGGCGTTCTTTGAGGAACTTCGTCCGGTTATAGGCCGTGCCCAAGGTGTCCGGTACCCTATGAGCCAATTGGTGCTCGATTACCTCCGGCCTGACGTGCAGCTCCTCATGCAGAATGGTGCGCGCCATCGCCCGGAAGCCGTGGCCAGTAATCTCAGTTTTAGTGTCATACCCCATGCGTCGCAAAGCAGCATTGATCGCCGCCTCGCTCATGGGCTTCCGGGGATCTCGCCCTGGGAAGACGTGCTGACGCTGTCCCGTCAGGTCGCGCAGTTCGCGCAGAAGCGCCACCGCTTGCGTGGCCAACGGAACGAGCTGTTCCGTCCCGGTCTTGCTTACGGTATAGCGCCATTCGGCTTTGTCGAGATCAAAACCCGACCATTCCGCCTTCCGCAATTCACCCGGGCGCACAAACAAAAGGGGAGCCAGCTGTAAGGCGCATTTCACGACGAATGTCCCCTTGAACCCGTCAATGGCGCGGAGCAGTTCGCCCGCCTTGACCGGATCCGTGATGGCAGCGTAGTGCTCATGTTTCAGCGGTGCAAGCGCGCCGCGGAGATCGCCGGAAGGATCACGTTCGGCCCGGCCCGTGGCGACGGCATATCGAAATATCTGCCCGCAGTTTTGCAACGCCCGATGGGCGGTATCTTTGGCGCCGCGCCCCTCGATGCGGCGCAGCAGGCTCAACAATTCGGGCGCGGTGATTTCGGCGATGGGGCGCCCGCCAATCCAGGGAAACATGTCCCTTTCGAGCCTTTGAATGATCTTGTCGGCATGACTGCTGGCCCAGCCGGGGGCGTATCGTGCAAACCACTCGCGAGCGACCAGTTCGAACGAGTTAGCCGCCCTCTCTTCGCTCGCCGCCTTCCGCGCCTTCTTGGCATCTCCCGGATCGACACCGTTTGCCAACTGTTTCCTGGCTGCATCCCGACGCTCCCGGGCGTCTTTCAAGCCGACATCAGGGTACACGCCCAGGGAAATGCGTTTTTCCCTCCCATCGAATCGGTACTTCAAGCGCCACCACTTGCCCCCAGCGGGAGCGATCTCGAGATAGAGGCCGCCGCCATCGAACAGACGAATCGGCTTTTCGCCCGGCTTGGCATTCTTGATCGTGACGTCGGTGAGGGCCATGCGGCACCTCCTGGGGGCAAGTGCCTGCGGGGGCAGGTCAGTTATCCCGAATGTTGCCCCCACCGACACCAGGATTCAAAAGGATGTCATTGGATAGTATAGGCGATAAAAAACCCCGCGAGCCTTACTGGCTGCGGGGTTTCAGGATACAGTCGGATGACCGCGAATGTGTTCTTGGTGGAGCGGAGGAGGATCGAACTCCCGACCTTCGCATTGCGAACGCGACGCTCTCCCAGCTGAGCTACCGCCCCAACAGTCGACCATCATACACACGCATTTCTGCGCTTGGCAATAGGGGTTGAGTCACCCCCGATGCCTTACTTTGACGGCGCCCCAGCCAGTACCCATTCGACCACCGAACGCGCGTCGGCGTCGCTCATGCGCGGATGCGCCGGCATTGGAATCGCGCCCCAGACGCCGGAGCCGCCCTCCTTCACCTTCTTCGACAGCTTTGCCACGGCCTGCGGATCGGCCTTGTAGCGGGCGGCGATTTCCTTGAACGACGGGCCGACGAGCTTGCGGTCGACCGCGTGGCAACCCATGCACGCATTGCCGCGCGCCACCTTCAGGCCGTCGCCGACATCCGCATGCGCGGCGCCCAGCGTGCCCGCCACGAGCGCCGCGGCTGCGGCGCCCTGCATCATCCACGGTTTCAATTGCTTCATCTGCATGCTCTTCATTGCGACGGTGCCTTCGGGTTGCCCGGGTGCACGCTCGACGAATTCGAGATCGGCGCGGGTGGCTGCAGCGGCGTGGACTGCACCGACGCGTCGGGCACGGCGCCCACCGTCGCGGTATCCGCCGGCGCGGTGGCCTGCGCACCGGACGCGCCGCTCGCGGGCGACGCCGCCTGCAGCGCCTGCGCGTCCTGCGGCTTCACGTACTGGAACACCTTCACGACTTTCTCGACGCCGGGCACCTGACTGGCGGCTTCCGCGCCGCGATTGCCCTCGTCGACCGTCACGAGCCCCATCAGGTAAAGGTTGCCGCGTTCGCTGACCACCTTGTAGTAGTTCGCCGAGATGCCCTTCGTCGCGATCAGCTCGGACTTCACGCGCCCCTCGAGGTACGAGTCGTTCGCGCGCGACGACAGCGACGACGCCGGCTCGACCGACAGCTCGTTGACGATGCCGTTCACGTTGTTGATGCCGCGCACGATTTCCTCGGCGCGCTGCTTCGATGCATCGTTCGGCACCTCGCCCGTCAGCAGCACGCGGCGGTTGAACACCGTGACGTTCACGTGCGACTGGTCGGGCAGCCCGTTGTTGATCTGCGTGAGCGACTTGACCTGGATCTCACGATCCTCCGTCTGCGCGCCGAGCGTACGGCGGTCGGTCGCGACCAGCGCGCCGCCGCCGGCCGCTGCGCCGACGATCCCGAGCACACAACCCTGCAGCGACACGGCGAGGCCCGCCGTCAGCGCGGCGAGCAGCGTGGTTCTGACGAGCGTCTGTTTGACGCGGCTTTGATTCATCGACGGCTCTCCTTCGTTCAATCCTCACCCAGCAGCATCGCGTCGATGCCGTCGCACAGGCAGTGGATGGTCAGCAGATGGACTTCGTGGACGCGCGCCGCACGGGCGGCGGGCACGTTGATCGGAATATCGGTGTCGGACAGCGCGGCCGCAACCGCATGGCCGTCGCCGCCCGTCAGCGCGACGACGGTCATCTCGCGCTCGTGCGCTTCGTCGATCGCCGCCAGCACGCGCGGCGACGCGCCGCCCGGATCGAGCACCAGCAGGATGTCGCCGGTCTGGCCGAGCACGCGCACCTGCTGGGCGAACAGTTGCTCGGCGGACACCGCCCCCGCGAGGCCGCCCTGCGACGCATCGGTGGCCAGCGCGATCGCGGGCAGGCCCGGACGCTCGCGCTCGAAGCCGCCGACGAGCGACACGGCGAGGTAGTGCGCGGCGGCGGCCGACGGGCCGTCACCGCACGCGACGATCTTGTTGCCGTTCGCCAGCGCGGCGAACATCGCATCGACCGCGGCTGCGATCGGCAGCGACAATGCGTCGGCCGCTTCGGCGTGAAGCGCTGCGCTGTCGTGGAAATGTTGCTGAATACGTTCGACTGACATCGATTCCTGGTGAACTGGGCGCGCGGCACGCATCGCGCGACATCGTGGGTGCGGCGAGTTTACCGTACTCCGGCACGCTCTCCGGGGGTCCGGCAAGAACTCTTTACATCTCGTCACAGCTCGCGGCTACGCATCGTCGGCACGAAATGCGTCGCGCAGCCACTCGAGCCGCCCGGCCTCGAACGCGACGACGTCGAAGCGGCACGCGGCACCGGCGCCGTGGCGCGCCCAGAACTGGAGCGCGGCCGCCACCAGGCGCCGCCGCTTGCGCCAGCCCACGCTCGCGGCCGCGCCGCCATGCCGGACGCTGCGCCGCGCGCGCACTTCGACGAACACGAGCATGCCGTCGGCCTCGCGCATCACGAGATCGAGCTCGCCGCCGCGCATCGTCACGTTCGCCGCGACGAACACGAGGCCGCGGCGTTCGAGAAACTGCCGTGCACGCTGCTCGAACGCCGCGCCGACCGGCCTGGATCGCGCCGTGCCGGAAAAGTTGTCGCCCGCGCGCGGCAAACCGCGCCCGTCACCCGGCCGCGCCGGCGCCGCGTGGCACAATGCCGTCCTTGTTCCGCTTGCGCCGCGATTGCGCGCATTGCCTGCCATGACTGCCCTCCTCGAACTCGCGCAAACGCAGCACTACCCGGAAGCCGCGCTCTACGTGGTTGCCACGCCGATCGGCAACACCGCCGACATCACGCTGCGCGCGCTGCACGTGCTCGGCCTCGCCGACCGCATCGCGGCTGAAGACACCCGCAACACGGGCCAACTGCTCGCCCGCTACGGGATGTCGAAGCCGCTCGTCGCCGTGCACGAGCACAACGAACGCGAAGCCGCGCAGCGCGTGATCGAACTGCTGCGCGGCGGCGAACGCGTGGCCTACGTGTCGGACGCCGGCACGCCCGGCATCTCGGACCCTGGCGCGCGGCTCGTCGACGCGGTGCGCGCCGCCGGCTTCGCGGTGATCCCGCTGCCGGGCGCGAGCGCGGCGGTGACCGCGCTGAGCGTGGCCGGCGACTGGGCCGGCGCGTTCACGTTCGCGGGCTTCCTGCCGCCGAAGGCCAGGCAGCGCGCGACCGCGCTGCAGGCGCTGGTATCGCACCCGTATGCGCTGGTGTTCTACGAAGCGCCGCACCGGATCGCCGAAACCGTCGCCGCGCTCGCCGACGCATTCGGCCCCGCGCGCCGGCTGCTGATCGCGCGCGAACTCACCAAGCTACACGAGCAGCTGTTCCAGGGCACCCTGGCCGAAGGACAGACCTGGCTCGCCGGCGATGCGAACCGGCAGCGCGGCGAATTCGTGCTGGTCGTCGAAGGCGCGCCGGCGACGAGCGGCGAAGCCGACGACACCGCGCACGACGCGCTGCTCAGGCTGCTGCTGGAAGAGGTGCCGGTGAAGAGCGCGGCGAAGCTCGCGGCCGCGCTGACGGGCGCGTCGCGCAACACGCTGTATGCGCGGGCGCTCGCGCTGAAGGATGAAAACTGACGCGCGAGCCGGCCGGCACCGGGACACCGGTGCCGACGTCGCGCCGTGCAGGAAAGACAAAGGGCTGCCCTCGGGCAGCCCTTTTGCATGAGCGGTCGATCCGCCGCGTTACTTCGTCGAGACCGACGCGAGCATTTCGTCGCGTGCTTCGCGCGCTTCCTGCGGCGACAGCCCTTCGATCTTCACGCGGCCCGTGCCGGCGTGCACGAGGCCGATCATCTTGGCAGCGGCATACGACAGGTCGAGCACACGGCCGCGCTTGAACGGCCCGCGATCGTTGACCTTCACGACGACCCACTTGCCGGACGACGCGTTCGTCACCTTGATGTACGACGACAGCGGCAGCGTGCGGTGCGCGGCGGTGAGCGCGTTCATGTTGAAGCGCTCGCCGTTCGCGGTGCGGCGGCCGTGGAAATCCCGCCCGTACCACGATGCGCGGCCCGTCTGGCGGAAGTCGGACACATCCTTGCCGTCGATCGGCTCGGCGTCCGCCAGCGACGACTTCTTCGCGTCCTTGGCGTCGGCAGCCGGCATCGACGCCAGTGCGGAATCGAAATTCAGTTGCTGCTTGTCGTTGTCCGCCTTCGCGGCACCGGCCGTCTTGTCGACCGCGTTCTTCTGGTTCGCGCTTCCGGTGGTCTGGCTGGGTGGCACCGCACAGCCCGTCAACGCGAAAAATAATGCAATGGTCCCGAAACGAGTCGGAAATCGTACGTTCATCGACGTGTCGCCTTCTGGTTCGGGCCGCTCCTTCGTCACGCTGCTTCACAGCGCGGACACGCGGCCCGGACGGCAAATGCGTGCACGCCCCGCTCGGATGCGAGCAGGCGGCTAGCATGGGCGCGGCTTTCGTCTATGCCGCAACCGTCCTGATTAGCTTTCACGTCTGGCGCAACCTGTCCCCAACAGCCTGACCAGACCCCACATGCCGCCATCGAACATGGCTTTCACGTTCGCGCGCGTCGAAACGACCAACGCACAGGAACGGCGGCACAGGCCTCATCCGGCGGCGCGGCAGCAGGGCCGCAGGCGGGCGCGCAGCACCCGGCCGGACAAGACGTGAGCACCGAATGCTCGGTGCTGGATACACCGCCGGACTCCCCGGCGGCTGATGCTTGACGGTGCTTCCGACGCCCCTTTTCAACGGGGCCGAAACACCAGCGAATGGCGTGAAATTCACGCGCAATGGAGCGCATTATACATAAATCAAAACGCTGTCCTGAAAAGCACCGCCGGCGGACCATTGATTCTCACTATGGCTGTAACAATCGACATGCTCCGGGAATGCCCGGAGGCGCGCACCGCGACGCGCGTCGCGCGGCCGGCAAGCGGCACGCGCGACCGGTACAATCGCTCCTTTTAGCCGCCGGTGCCTCCATGAAAGTCACGCTCATTCCGGTCACGCCGTTCCAGCAGAACTGCTCGCTGCTCGTCTGCGAGAAGACGGGCCGCGCCGCCGTCGTCGATCCGGGCGGCGACCTCGACCGGATCCAGCAGGAAGTCGCGCGGCAGAACGTGCAGGTCGAGAAGGTGCTGCTCACGCACGGGCACATCGATCACTGCGCGGGCGCGAAGACGCTCGCGACGCACTACGGCGTGCCGATCGAGGGGCCGCAGGAAGAAGAGCGCTTCTGGATCGAGAAGCTGCCGATGCAGAGCGAGCGCTTCGGCTTTCCGGCCGCCGAAACCTTCGAGCCGGATCGCTGGCTGAACGACGGCGACACCGTGCAGTTCGGCGACGAGACGCTCGAGGTCTATCACTGCCCGGGCCACACGCCCGGCCACGTCGTGTTCTTCAGCCGCGCGCATCGCGTCGCGATCGTCGGCGACGTGCTGTTCGCCGGTTCGATCGGCCGCACCGATTTCCCGCGCGGCAATCATGAGGATCTCGTCCGCTCGATCAAGGAGAAGCTGTGGCCGCTCGGCGACGACGTGACGTTCGTGCCGGGCCACGGCCCGGTGTCGACGTTCGGCGACGAGCGCCGCACGAACCCGTTCGTGTCCGACAAGGTATTCGGATGAACCAGACCGCCATCCCGGAAATCTACGTCAGCACCGACGTCGAGGCCGACGGCCCGATTCCCGGCCCGCACTCGATGCTGAGCTTCGCGTCGGCCGCCTATACCGAGGACAAGCAGCTGATCGCGACCTTCTCGGCCAACCTCGAGACGCTGCCGGGCGCGCAGGCGCACCCGGTGCAGGAAGCGTGGTGGAAGACCGAGCCCGACGCATGGGCCGCGTGCCGCCGCGACCTGCAGGCGCCCGAGGCGGCGCTCGTCGCGTACGTCGACTGGGTCGAGGCGCTGCCCGGCAAGCCGGTGTTCGTCGCGATGCCGGCCGGCTTCGATTTCACGTTCATGTTCTGGTACATGATGCGCTTCGCCGGGCGCTGCCCGTTCTCGTGGTCGGCGCTCGACATCAAGACGCTCGCGTTCGCGATGACGGGCCTGCCGTACCGCAAGGCGATCAAGCCGCGTTTTCCGAAGCACTGGTTCGACGACCATCCGCACACGCACGTCGCGCTCGACGACGCGATCGAGCAAGGCGCGCTGTTCTGCAACATGCTCGCCGACCTGCGCCGCCAGCAGGCCGCGCTCGCGGGCCTCGCGGTGTCGGACACCGATCGGTCGGAAAACGCGGGGGCGGGACAAAACCCCACGGATCCGCGAGCAAATTAGCGAATCTCGCTCAGCAACGCGACGCCAGATTGCCTTTCCTTTCCCGGCCCTCTAACATTCAGCATGTTGTTGCTGCCGCATGGAGGCGCAGGTGACGCTCGATTCCTTTTCGCAAAAAATCCTTCGCCTGTTGCAGCTCGACGCGCGCCGTTCCGTTCAGGAAATTTCCGACCAGGTCGGCCTGTCGAGCACGCCGTGCTGGCGCCGCATCAAGGACATGGAACAGTCGGGCGTGATCCAGCGCTACACGGCGCTGCTCGATCGCGAGAAGCTCGGCCTGCACGTCTGCGCGCTCGCGCACGTGCACCTGACCCGCCACAACGAAGGCGGCGTCGAGCAGTTCGAGCGCGAGATCGCGACCTGCCCGGAAGTCACCGAGTGCTACAGCACGACCGGCGAGGCCGATTACATCCTCAAGATCGTCGCGCCGGACATCAAGGCTTACGACGTGTTCCTGCACGAACGCATCTTCAAGATCCCCGCCGTGTCGCAAGTGCGCACGAGTGTCGTGCTGCGCGAGATCAAGTTCGACACGCAGCTGCCGCTGTAACGGCTGTAACGCGCACGCCCGCGCGCACGGCCCGCTGGCGGCAGGTCACGCCTGCGCGGGCATCGTGCGCGTGAAGCCGATCCGGCGCGCGCCGAACTCGCGCTTCAGCGCGTCGACGTCGAGCCGGCCGGCCAGCGCCGCATCGGTGTCGTGCGGATCGCACGCCAGCGTCACGTCGATCTCGAGCCCCGTGCTCAGGTAATGCAGGTTGATCGCCGCCGCATGCAGCCCGCGCTGCGCGAGCGCGGCCTCGAG
>NZ_ASSI01000053.1:0-65160 GCF_000466765.1 Burkholderia sp. AU4i
GTCGTGCTCGGGATCGCGCCGTGGAATGCGCCGGTGATTCTCGCGACCCGTGCGCTGGCGATGCCGCTCGCATGCGGCAACACGGTGGTGCTGAAGGCGTCCGAGGGGTGTCCGGGCGTGCACCGGCTGATCGGCAGCGTGCTGCACGACGCAGGGCTCGGCGACGGCGTGGTCAACGTGATCACGCATGCGCC
The DNA here is from genome assembly GCF_000466765.1 of Burkholderia sp. AU4i. Classification (NCBI taxonomy): domain Bacteria; kingdom Pseudomonadati; phylum Pseudomonadota; class Betaproteobacteria; order Burkholderiales; family Burkholderiaceae; genus Burkholderia; species Burkholderia sp. AU4i. The sequence goes on from NZ_ASSI01000053.1 coordinate 195, forward strand.
GCAGGACGCGCCGGCGATCGTCGAGCGGCTGATCGCGAACCCGGCGGTGCGCCGCGTGAACTTCACCGGTTCGACACGCGTCGGCCGCATCGTCGCGACGCTCGCCGCGCAGCACCTGAAGCCGGCGCTGCTTGAACTCGGCGGCAAGGCGCCGGTGCTCGTGCTCGACGACGCCGATCTCGACGCGGCGGTCGAGGCGGTCGCATTCGGCGCGTTCTTCAACCAGGGGCAGATCTGCATGTCGACCGAGCGCGTGATCGTCGATCGCAAGGTCGCCGATGCGTTCGTCGAACGGCTCGTCGCGAAGGCGCGCACGCTGAAGGCCGGCAACCCGGCCGCGCCGGGCGTCGTGCTGGGCACGCTCGAAAGCGCGGCCGCCGCGCAGCGGATCGCGGCCATGGTGGACGACGCGCGCGCGCACGGCGCCGCGCTGCCGCTCGGCTGTGAAGTCGACGGCGCGGTGATGCAGCCGACGATCGTCGACGGTGTCACGCGCGACATGCAGCTGTATGCGGACGAATCGTTCGGGCCGGTGGTGACCGTGCAGCGCGTCGACGGCGACGCCGCCGCGCTCGCGGCCGCGAACGACAGCGAGTACGGGCTGTCGGCGGCGGTGTTCAGCCGCGATATCGCGCGCGCGATGCAGGTCGCGAAGCAGATCGAATCGGGTATCTGCCACATCAACGGCCCGACGGTGCACGACGAGGCGCAGATGCCGTTCGGCGGCGTGAAGGCAAGCGGCTACGGCCGGTTCGGCAGCAAGGCGTCGATCGCCGAGTTTACCGACCTGCGCTGGATCACGGTCCAGACCGCGCCGCGTCACTACCCGATCTGAGCCGTCCCGGGCGCCGCGGCGCCCCAGATAAGACAACGACACAATGAAGTCTCCGCCCGGCGCGCGCACGCGCGCGGGGCGGAACCGACCGGAGACAGAACTTGGATGCGGATCCGACCCAACTGCGCGACGCGGCTGCCGCCCAGCGCGTTCCCGCCGGCTATCGCCCCGTGGCGATCGGCACGGCGCCGCCGGAGATCGTGCAGCGCGACGGCTGCTGGACCTTGCGCGCGACGACCCCGCTCGGCGCGTACCCACGCCGGCTGACCGACCGGCTCGCGGGCGGCGCGCGCGCGCATCCGGACCGCTGGCTGGTCGCGCGGCGCGGGCCCGACGGTACGTGGATCGGCATCACGTATGCGCAGATGCTCGAGCGCGCCCGCGCGATCGGCCAGGCGCTGCTCGATCGCGGGCTGTCGGCCGAGCGGCCCGTCGCAATCCTGTCGGGCAACGACCTCGAACATCTGCAACTCGCGTTCGGCGCGATGTGGGCCGGCATTCCGCATGCGCCGCTGTCGCCCGCGTATTCGCTCGTGTCGAGCGATTACGGCAAGCTGCGCCACGCGCTCGCCGTGCTCACGCCGGGGCTGGTCTTCGCGTCGGACGGCGCGGCGTTTCGTGCCGCGCTCGACGCGTCGGTGCCGCCTGATGTCGAGCGCGTGGTCGTGTCGGCACCCGACGGGATGGACGGCGTCACGCGTTTCGCGTCGCTGCTCGACACGACACCGGGCAGCGTCGATGCTGCGCACGATGCGATCACCGGCGACACGATCGCGAAATTCCTGTTCACGTCTGGGTCGACACGGCTGCCGAAGGCGGTGCCGACCACGCACCGGATGCTGTGCAGCAACCAGCAGATGCTGCTCGAGACGTTTCCGCAGTTCGGCCTGGAGCCGCCGGTGCTGGTCGACTGGCTGCCGTGGAATCACACGTTCGGCGGCAGCCATAACGTCGGCATCGCGCTGTACAACGGCGGCACGCTGTACATCGACGACGGCAAGCCGGTCGCCGGCAAGTTCGGCGAGACGCTGCGCAACCTGCGCGAGATCGCGCCCACCGTGTATTTCAACGTGCCGAAGGGCTGGGAAGAGCTGGCCGCGGCGCTCGAAACGGATGCCGCGCTGCGCGAAACCTTCTTCTCGCGCGTGAAGATGTATTTCTTCGCGGGCGCCGGACTGTCGCAGGCCGCGTGGGACCGGCTCGAGCGCGTGACGCTCGCGCACTGCGGCGAGCGCATCCGGATCATGGCGGGCCTCGGGATGACCGAGGCCGCGCCATCGTGCATGTTCACCACCGGGCCGGTGTCGGGGGCCGGCTACATCGGCCTGCCCGCGCCCGGCTGCGACGCGAAGCTGGTGCCGGTCGACGGCAAGCTCGAGGCGCGCTTTCGCGGGCCGAACGTGATGGCCGGTTACTGGCGCGCGAGCGGCGACGACGCGCGCGAGGTGTTCGACGAGGAGGGCTACTACCGCAGCGGCGATGCGGTGCGTTTCGTCGATCCCGCGCGGCCGGAGATCGGCCTGATGTTCGACGGGCGTATCGCGGAGGATTTCAAGCTGTCGTCAGGCACCTTCGTGAGCGTCGGGCCCATGCGCGCGCGGATCGTATCGAACGGCGCGCCGTACGTGCAGGACGCGGTCGTCACGGGGATGAACCGCGACGACGTCGGCGTGATGATCTTCCCGCGCGTCGACGATTGCCGTCGCCTGGCCGGCGCGGCACCGGACGCCGACGTGCGCACCGTCCTGCAGGCGCCCGCGGTGCGGGCGTTCTTCGCGGGCCTGCTCGAGCGCCTGAACCGCGATGCGACCGGCAGCGCGACGTTCGTCACGCGGCTGTGCGTGCTCGATACGCCGCCTTCGCTCGATCTCGGCGAAGTCACCGACAAGGGCTCGATCAACCAGCGTGCGGTGCTCATGCACCGTGCGGCGGTGGTCGACGCGATGTACGAACCGGGCGCGGCCGACGCGGGCGTGATCGTCGCCGGCACGGCGCGCCGCGCATGAGGTGCGCGCGATGAGCAACGCGTATTGCGCGCCGTTGCGCGACATGCTGTTCGTGATCGGCGAATGGCTCGACGCGCCGGCGCTGTGGCGCCGCGTGCCCGACTGGGCGGAGCTCGACCTGTCGACCGCCGGGCAGGTGCTCGACGAAGCCGCCCGCTTCGTGGTCGAACGCATCGCGCCGCTCGATTCGACCGGCGATCTCGAGGGCTGCCGGTTCGACGGTGCCGGCGTGACGATGCCGGCGGGCTTTCGCGATGCGTACCGCGACTACGTCGACGCCGGCTGGCCGACGCTCGCGCTCGACGCCGATTGCGGCGGCCAGGGGCTGCCGCATCTGCTCGACGTCGCGCTGCAGGAGATGCTCGCAGGGGCGAACCATGCGTGGCTGATGTCGCCGGGGCTCACGCACGGCGCGGTGGCGTGCCTGCGCGCGCATGGCGGCGAGCGCCTGAAGCGCGACGTGCTGCCGAAGATCGCGAGCGGCGAGTGGCTGACGACGATGTGCATCACCGAGCCACAGGCGGGCAGCGATCTCGGCCTGCTGCGCACGCAGGCAGTGCCGGACCCGGCCGCCGACGGCTACCGGATCAGCGGCAGCAAGCTGTTCATCACCGGCGGCGAGCACGACCTGACCGACAACATCGTGCACCTCGTGCTCGCGCGGCTGCCCGATGCGCCGGCGGGAACGAAGGGGCTGTCGCTGTTCGTCGTGCCGAAGTGGCTCGACGCGCCGGGCGGCCGCGTGCGCAACGGCGTCTGGTGCGACGGCATCGAGAAGAAGATGGGGCTGAAGGCAAGCCCGACCTGCACGATGCGTTTCGACGCGGCCGCGGGCTGGCTCGTCGGCGAGCCGCATCGCGGGCTCGCATCGATGTTCGTGATGATGAACGCGGCGCGCCTGCAGGTCGCCATGCAGGGTGTCGGGCATGCGCAGAGCGCATGGCAGGCCGCGTCGGCCTATGCGCGCGAGCGCGTGCAGGGCAGCGCGGCGCCGATCGCGCAACACGCCGCGATCCGCCGCATCCTGCTCGATGCGCAGGCGATCGTCGAAGGCGAGCGCGCGATCGGCTACTGGATCGCGCACTGGCTCGACGTCGCCGCGCACGATCCGCAGCCGCCGGCACGGCTCGCGGCGGCGCGGCTGGCATCGTTGCTCACGCCGGTCGCCAAGGCGTTCTTCACTGCGAACGGCTTCGCGGCCGCGTCGAACGCGCTGCAGGTATTCGGCGGCTACGGCTACGTTCACGAATACGGGATCGAACAGACGGTGCGCGATTGCCGCGTGTCGATGCTGTACGAAGGGACCAACGAGATCCAGGCGATCGATCTGCTGGTGCGCAAGGTGCTGGGGGATCGCGGCGAGGCGCTGCATGCGCTGCTCGAGTTGATTCGCGCGGAAGCCGCGCAGAGCGTCCAGGCGGCAGCGGACGAGCGGGCGAGGGACGCCGGGGCGCGCGTCGCCACGCTGTGCGCAGACCTCGAGCGCGTGACGGCCGGCGTGATCCGCGCGAGCGAGCACGATCCGGATCTGCCCTACCGGGTCGCGGACGACTATCTCGCGCTGGTCGGCTGGCTGCTGCTCGCGTTCGCGTGGGCGCGCACGCTGCGCATCGTCGGCGATGCGCCAGGAGACGATTCGTTCCGTGCGGGCAAGCGCGCGGTCGGCACCTACTTCTTCGACTATCCGCTCGCGGCATTCGCACACCGGCTCGCGCTGGTGGACGCGGGCTGCCGCGCGGCGCTGCCGGTTGTCGCGGCGTAAGGTTTGTCCGAGCCGGGTGTGGGCGGCCCCCGGGGCGGCTCGCCGGCCGGCACGAGCCGCCGTGCGGGCCGACCTACGGGGCCGACCTACGGGGCCGACCTACGGGCCGACCTACGGGCCGACATAAGGGCCGATTACGGGCTGATATCCGGACCGCGTGAGGTAAGATGGCCCGCGATCCTCCTTCCGACACGTTCATGAGTTCGACACCCGTCAAACCGGCCGGCCCGAAACGCGCGGCCCGCGCCAGCGAAGCCAGGCCGCGCGCGCGTTCGCAGCAGCGGCTTACCTACCTGATCGGCAATCTCGACCGGCTGCTGCGCCGCCAGATGAGCGATGCGCTCGTGCCGCTCGGTGTGACGCTCGCGCAGTACACGGCGCTGTCGGTGCTCGAGGCGCGCGGCGCGCTGTCCAATGCGCAACTCGCGGTGCGCTCGTTCATCACGCCGCAATCCGCGAACGAAGTGATGGTTGCGATGGCCGCCCGCGGCTTCGTGACGCGCGAGGCCGATCCCAGCCATGGCCGCGTGATCCTGCTGCGTCTGACCGACGAGGGCTCGGCAATCCTGCGCGAATGCGAGCAGGTGCTGCGGCCGCTCGAACGCCGGATGCTCGGCGACGACGTGAGCGCCGACGACGTCGCGCAGGTTCACCGCACGCTCGAGCTGTTCGTACGCAACCTGCGCGACTGAGCACGCCGCCGTCGCGTCTTTCGTTCCGGTTTCTCCGGCCGCGCGGGGCCATGCCGCGGCATGGCGCGGGTCGCGAACGGGTTGCGGGTTAACACCGCGCTCGCGACACTTGAAATATCAGGTTACCTGTTATTAAATCATCCCGTCCCTCGGCGGGATTTTCTTTCGGGTTCTTAATCAGGTTACCTGATAAATAGACGAAACCCGATCACGATAAAGCAAGGACACCGCGCATGCGTTCCGCGTATGCCGCGCGAGTCACGGTTAGGAGACAGCATGGACACTTCCGTTGCCGCAAGGTCGGCCGTCGCGACGACGCTCGGCCTGTGTTTCGCGATCGCATTGCTCGAGGGGCTCGACCTGCAGTCGGTCGGCGTCGCGGCACCGCGCATGGCCCACGAATTCGGGCTCTCGGTTTCACAGATGGGGCTCGCGTTCAGCGCGGGCACGTTCGGCCTGCTGCCGGGCGCGATGCTCGGCGGCTGGCTGGCCGACCGGGTCGGCCGCAAGCACGTGCTGATCGCGTCGGTCTGCCTGTTCGGGCTGCTGTCGATCGCGACCGCGCAGGTGTCGAGCTTCGCGATGCTGGTCGCCGTTCGTGCGCTGACGGGCCTCGGCCTCGGCGGCGCGATGCCGAACCTCATTGCCTTGTCGTCGGAAGCGGTTGACGCACGCTCGCGCAGCAGCGCGGTGGCCGTGATGTACTGCGGGATTCCGTTCGGCGGCGTGATCGCGTCGCTGATCGGCGTGCTGCTCGCAGGCGACACCGAATGGCGGCACATTTTCTATGTCGGGGGCGTCGGCCCGCTGCTGCTCGCGCCGCTGCTGCTCGCACTGCTGCCCGAATCGCGTGCGTTCCTCGACGTCAGCGCATCGGGCGCGGCGCGCCCCAGCGTCGGACAGACGCTGTTCGGCGGCTCGCGCACCGGCACGACCCTGGCGTTGTGGCTCAGCTACTTCTGCACGCTGATCGTGCTGTATTTCCTGCTGAACTGGCTGCCGTCGCTGATGGCCGCGAAGGGGCTCGCGCGCAGCCAGGCCGGGATCGTGCAGATCTTCTTCAACATCGGCAGCGGCCTCGGCGTGCTCGGCATCGGCATGTCGATGGACCGCTTGCGTCCGTCGCGCGTGGTCGGCGGCATGTACGCGGGGATCGTGCTGTCGCTTGCCGCGCTGGCGATCGCGCCCGGGCTCCTGTGGCTGTCCGCCGCCGCGTTCGCGGCCGGGATGTTCGTCGTCGGTGGCCAGTCGGTGCTGTATGCGCTGGCCGCGATCTATTACCCGACCGCGATGCGTGGCACCGGCGTCGGCTCTGCCGTTGCCGTCGGCCGCCTCGGCTCGGTGGTCGGGCCGCTCGCCGCCGCCGAACTGCTCGCCATGGGCCGCAGCGCGTCGGTCGTGATCGGCGCGAGCATTCCCGTCACGCTCGTCGCCGCCGTCGCTGCGCTGATGCTGATCCGGCGCCCGCAGGCGCACGACTGATTTCTTCCCATTTCAACCACGAGCGCCGGTAGAGCGCGATTACGACACAGGTCTGGAGACGAACACCATGAAGCACACCAAAGCCTTGCTGGCGGCCGGCGCATGCGCGCTGGCCGCGACCGGCGCGCACGCGCAGTCGAGCGTGACGCTGTACGGGATCATCGATACGGGCGTCGAGTTCGTGTCGCACGCGAACGCGGCCGGCGACCACGTGGTGCGCATGCCGGGCGTGACGGGCGAGCTGCCGTCGCGCTGGGGCCTGCGCGGCACCGAGGATCTCGGCGGCGGCTACCAGGCGGTGTTCACACTCGAAAGCGGTTTCAACGTGCGCGGCGGCGATCTCGGTCAGGGCGGCCGGTTGTTCGGGCGGCAGGCGTTCGTCGGGCTGAAGGGCGGTTTCGGCACGCTCGCGTTCGGCCGCCAGTACACGATGACCTATCTCGCGCTGCAGGGCGCGGACATCATCGGCCCCGACATCTACGGGCTCGGCTCATTCGATGCGTACGTGCCGAACGGCCGCTCCGACAACGCGGTGACCTACGTCGGCACGTATCGCGGCGTGACGCTCGGCGCCGCGTATTCGTTCGGCCGCGACGGCGCGGGCACCGGCAACTCGCCGGGGCAGGGCACGTGCGCGGGCCAGGTGCCGGGGGATGCCACGCAGTGCCGCAACTGGTCGGTGATGCTCAAGTACGACAGCGCGTATTTCGGCGCGGCGGCGTCGTACGAGGAGCAGCGCGGCGGCACCGGCGCGGCCGCCAACTTCTTCGACGGCGTGGCGCCCGTTCCTTTCACGAGCAGCGGCGGCAAGGACGCTCGCGCGCACGTGAGCGCGTATGCGCAGGCGGCCGGCGCGCGGATCGGCGCGGGCTGGATCGGGCGGCGCGTATCGACCGGTTCGCCGGCCGCGCCGGGTGCGCATTCGGACCTGTTCTTCGTCGGCGCGTCGTATGCGGTGAAGCCGGATTTCGTCGTCGACGGCGAGGGCTACCGGATCGTCAACAGCGCGCACGACACGCGCGCGACGATGGCCACGCTGCGCGCGACCTATCTGCTGACCAAGCGCACGGCCGTCTATGCGCAATCGTCGTATCTGTGGAACAGCGCGCATGCGCGCTACGCGGTCAGCGGCGGCGGGCCCGGCACGACGCCCGGCGAAGGGATGGGGCAGCTCGGCGCGATGGTCGGCGTGCGGCACATGTTCTGATTCGGCAGCCTGACGAACGAGGGATATCTTGAACAGAAAATCTGCATTCCTTTGCATTGCGCCGCTGTCCGCGGCGGCGATGCTTGCCGGGTGCGGCGGCGACGATTCGGTCAACGCCACGCCGACACATATGAGCGCCGCGACGCCGGCCGCGATGACGCAGACCTGCGACGCGCTCGCCGCGAAGCTCGCGTATGCGAACACGTCGTTCACGTCGGTGACGACCGCGGCCGCGGGCGCGCTGACGGTGGCCGGCAAGCCGGTCGCCGAGCACTGCGTGATCGAAGGGAAGATGAACCAGCGCGTGAGCGCGGTGGACGGCAAGACCTACGCAATCGGCTTCGAGATGCGCTTGCCGAAGGCGTGGAACGGCCGTTTCTTCTACCAGGCGAACGGCGGGCTCGACGGCAATGTCGTGACCGCGACCGGCGAGATCGGCGGCGGCGGGCCGCTGAACGATGCGCTGAACATGGGGTTCGCGGTGATCAGTTCGGATTCCGGGCACAGTGCCGCGCAGAATCCGCTGTTCGGCCTCGATCCGCAGGCGCGCATCGACTACGGCTACGGCGCGGTCGACGCGCTCACGCCGATGGCGAAGCAGGTGATCCGGCTCGCGTACGGCAAGGCGCCCGACCGCAGCTATTTCGGCGGCTGCTCGAACGGCGGCCGTCACGCGATGGTCACCGCCGTGCGCAACCCGGCCGACTACGACGGCATCATCGCGGGCGATCCGGGTTTTCATCTGCCGAAGGCGGCGATCGGCGAGATGTACGGCGCGCAGCAGTTCGCGAAGATCGCCTCGGCGACCGGGACGAACGGGCTGCCGGACATCCGCAGCGGCTTCACCGACGCGGAGCGGCAGTTCGTCGGCGCGAAGATCCTCGAGAAATGCGATGCGCTCGACGGTGCTACCGACGGGATGGTGCAGGACGTCGCCGCGTGCCAGGCGCACTTCAGCGTCGAGTCGGACGTCCCGACTTGCGCGAACGGCACGCGCACGGGCGCCTGCCTGACGCCCGCACAGAAGACCGCGCTCGAGAACGTGTTCACGGGCGCACGCAACAGCGCGGGTACGGCGCTCTATGCGGGTTTTCCGTACGACCCGGGCATTGCCGGTGGCGGCTGGGCCGCGTGGAAGCAGTCGAATTCGATCACGCTCGATCCGGCCGCGATGGCGTTCACGTTCTCGACGCCGCCGAAAAGCGCCGCGACGCTCGCGAACCTGCCCGGTTTCGCGCTCGGCTTCGACATGGACAACGACGCACCGGCGATCTTCGCGACGAACGGTACGTACACGCAATCCGCGTGGACGTTCATGACGCCGCCCGACGAGACGAACCTGTCCGCGCTGAAGGCGCGCGGCGCGAAGCTGCTCGTCTATCACGGCACGGGCGACCCGGTGTTCTCGTTCGACGACACGCGTGACTGGTATGCGCGGCTCGCACAGGCGAACGGCGGCGATGCGTCGGATTTCGCGCGCCTTTATCCGGTGCCGGGGATGAACCACTGTTCGGGCGGGCCGGCGGCCGACCAGTTCGACCTGCTGACGCCGCTCGTCGCGTGGGTCGAGCAGGGGCAGGCGCCCGCTACGGTGGTGGCCGCCGCGCGCGACGCGACGAACGCGGTGCCGAGTGCGGATGTGCCGGCGTCATGGGGCGCGGGTCGCACGCGCCCGCTGTGCCCGTATCCGCAGGTGGCGCGCTACAACGGTTCTGGCGACGTGAATTCGGCGGCGAGCTTCAGTTGCCGCTGACGTAGCCGTCGATGGGAAACGGCCGGTGCGCGCGATCGCGTGCCGGCCGCTTCTTGTGTGCAACCGCTCACGCATTCACTCATTCATTCGCCCGGATCGACCGGCACTTCGAGCCCGACCTTCACGCGGCTCATGCTCACCAGCGTCTTGAACCGCTTCACGTTGTTGTTCGCGAAGAACAGCTCGCGCGTGAGCGCGTTGTACTGATCCATGTTGCGCACCGCGACGATCAGCACGAAATCCCATTCCCCCGTCACGTAGTAGCACTGCTGGATCTGCGGGCAGCGCTCGAACGCACGCTTCATCGCGTCGAGCTGGTCGATCTGCTCGCTTTCGACCTCGACGTTGACGACGATCGTCAGCGGATGATCGACCTTGTCCGGTGCGATGACGGCGGTGTAGCGCTCGATCACGCCGTCGTCCGCGAGACGTTTCAGGCGCCGGTTCACGGCCGCGGTCGACAGGTTGACGCGCGCGCCGAGTTCGCTCTGCGGCGTCTGCGCGTCGCGCTGGATTTCCATCAGCAGCTTGCGATCGAACGCATCGAGTGAGGTGGTCATGATGGGGCGTGAAACCTCGAAAGAATGAGAAATTTTTGCGTATGAGCGGTCGATTCGGCGATTTTATTGACCGGGATGCGCAATATTATTTTTCCAACCGACGGCGAGCGCAACCCGCGCTTGCCCGATCCGATCCACCCGACTGGCCGCCGGCGCGGCCCTGTTCCCGAGCCTTTCGCCATGCTGATCGCCAACCCCCGCGCATCGCGCGCCGCCTATCCCCACGCGCTGCGACGCGTGATGAACATCGCGTCGGCCGACGAAAGCGGCGCGTGGCTGTCGCACTGGCCGCTCGTCGGCCACGCGCGCACGCCGCTTCGCGTGCTGCCGGATCTCGCCGCGCGGCTCGGCGTCGCGAGCGTCAGCGTGAAGGACGAGTCGTGCCGCTCGCCGCTCGGCAGCTTCAAGGCGCTCGGCGCGCCGATCGCGCTGGTGCGGCTCGTGAAGCGGCTGCGCCGCCAGCAGGATCTCGATCCGCAAGGGCTCGTCACCGGCCGCTACGCGTCCGAACTGGCCGACCTGACGGTGATCAGCGCGACCGACGGCAATCACGGCCGCGCGCTCGCCGCCGCCGCGCGCGCGATCGGCTGCGGGTGCGTGATCGTGCTGCACGCGAACGTCGATGCCGAGCGTGAGCGTGCGATCTCCGCGTACGGCGCGCGGATCGTGCGCATCGCGGGGAACTACGACGAGTCGGTGGTCTGCGCGGCGCAGCTCGCGCAAGCGAACGGCTGGTATGTCGTGTCGGATACGTCGTACGACGGCTACGAAGCGATTCCGCGCGACGTGATGCAGGGCTACGGCGTGATCGCCGCCGAGGCCGCCGCGCAGGCGGCGCGGGACGACGGGCGGCCGTTCACGCATGTGCTGCTGCAGGGCGGCGTGGGCGGCCTCGCCGCAGGTGTCGCGAGTTATCTGTGGGAGCGCGACGGCGTGGAGCGGCCGCATTTCATCGTCGTCGAGCCGCGCCAGGCCGACTGCCTGTACCAGAGTGCACTGGCCGGGCGTGCCACCAAGGCGACCGGCAGCGTCGATTCGGTGATGGCCGGGCTCGCGTGCGGCGAGGCGTCGCCGCTGGCGTGGGATTTCCTCGAGATGTGCATCGACCATTTCATGCTGATCGACGACGAAGACGCGGTGCAGGCGATGCGCGGCCTCGCGGCCGGCAGCGAACGCGACGTGCCGGTCGTGGCCGGCGAATCGGGCGCGGCCGGTATCGCGGGGCTGGACGTGCTGATGCGCGACCCGGCACGCGCGCGGCAGGTGGGGCTCGACGCGCATTCGCGCGTGCTGGCGATCAATACGGAAGGCGCGACGGCGCCGTCCGTGTACCGGAGCTGCGTCGGCGAGGCGGCCGACGCCGTGCTCGCGCGGCAGCGCGACTGGCTGGACCGCGCGACGGTGGCGGCCTGAACGACATCACGACCGACTACGACCGACTACGACCGACTACGACCGACTACGACCGACGAGGCAAACGCAATGGACGCAATGGACGCAATCGACGAAAGCACGCTGCAGGGCCAACTGAAGACCTGGCGCCGCCACCTGCACCAGCATCCGGAGACGGGTTTCGAAGAGGTGAACACGTCGGACTACGTTGCGCGCATCCTGACGACGCTCGGGCTCGACGTGCATCGGGGGATCGGCGGCACGGGGCTCGTCGCGAACCTGACGGCCGGTACCGGCAAGCGCGCGATCGGCATCCGCGCGGACATGGACGCGCTGAACATCGCCGAGCACGCGCCTGACCGCGAACACGCGTCGCGCACGCCCGGCAAGATGCATGCGTGCGGACACGACGGTCACATGTCGATGGTGCTCGGCGCCGCGCAACTGCTGGCCGAGCGCAAGGATTTCGACGGCACGGTGCGTTTCATTTTCCAGCCGGCCGAGGAGCACGGCCGCGGCGCGAAGGCGATGATGGCCGACGGGCTGTTCGAGCGCTTCCCGGTCGACGCGATCTTCGGCGCGCACAACATGCCGGGCATGCGCGCGGGCACCTTCTCGACGCGCGCCGGCGGCATCATGGCGAGCGAGGACAATTTCGTGATCCGGATCGACGGGCGCGGCACGCATGCGGCGCGCCCGCACATGGGCATCGATCCGATCGTGATCGGCGCGCAGGTCGTGCTCGCGCTGCAGACGATCGTGTCGCGCAATCTCGACCCTGGCCAGCAGGCGGTGATCTCCTGCACGGAGTTCATCACCGACGGGCTGCGCAACGTGCTGCCGTCGACGGTGACGATCAAGGGCGACACGCGCAGCTATTCGCGCGACGTGCAGGCGCTGCTGGAAACGCGGATGCGCGAGATCAGCGAAGGGATCTGCCGCACGTACGGCGCGGCGTGCACGTTCGAGTACACGCACGAGTTCGCGCCGACGGTGAATTCGCCGGAGTGGGTCGACACGGCGGTGCGAGCCGCGGCGGAGGTCGCGGGCGCGGAGGCGGTGAACGCCGACGTGCAGCCGATGATGATCTCGGAGGATTTCGGCGCGTTCCTGCAGGCGGTGCCCGGCAATTTCGTGTTCATCGGCAACGGTGAAGCGGGTGGCCTCGGCGGCGTGCCGCTGCATAACGCGACGTATGACTTCAACGACGCGATCCTGCCGGTGGGCGCGCGGTATTTCGCGGAAGTGGCGCGGCGGGCGTTGCGGGCGGCCTAGCGGATCGACGGCCGGCAGCCTTCACGCGCCGGCCGAGCGCTGTTCCGGCGCGTCGGCCGTGCCCGTGCGATCGAGGATCGCGAGCACCTCGCGCGCGGTGTTTTCCGAATGGCTGCGCAATACCTGCGGCAGCACCGCATGGTCGGGGTCGGCGAGCGCGGCCATGATGTCCTCGTGCTCGTGCAGCGACTCGGCCCAGCGCAGCGTGTCCGTGTTCGCGGCGCCGCGTGCGCGGTGCACCTTCGACATCAGCGACGCATAGATGCCCGACAGCACGGGGTTGCCGGCCGCGTCGACGATCATCTGATGAATCTGCTGGTTCAGCCGGAAATACTCGGTGCGCTTGCCGGCTTCATGACACTCCACCATCTTCCGGTGCTTCGCCTGCAGCGCGGCGAGCGTCGCCGTGCCGATCCGCTTGCGCAGCAACTCGCCCGCCATCGCCTCGAGCCCGTGCAGCAGCTCGAACGTCGAGACCAGGTCGTCGAGGTCGATCGACGCGACGCGATAGCCGATGTACTGGCGATGCGTGACGGCGCCTTCCGCGACGAGCACCTTCAGCGCTTCGCGCAGCGGCGTTTTCGACACGTCGAACGCGAGGCTGAGTTCCTTTTCGTCGATCCGCGCGCCGGGCGGCAATTCGCCCTCGTCGATCATCACGCGCAGGCGCGCGGCGATCTCGGCGGCCATGCCGCGCGTGCGCAGAAGCAGGGGATTGCGGGGTGTCTGGCTCATGATGGTGCGAGCTTATCACGATATCGGGGCTTACCCTGTACCAACATCGTGATTAAAGAATCTCAATGAAACCAAGTGTTTACGCTAACGGTAATTATAAATTTCTAATCCTATACTCGGTTCCACGTTGCGCGACGTCCTGACCATCCTCGTCCACTCCTGGAGTCCGTCCATGTCTTCAACCTCCGGTGTCGCCGCCATGACGGTCGGCAAATCCGCTGTTCGCTGGAAGATATTCGTCGTGATGCTGAGCCTCATCGCGATCAACTACGTCGATCGCGCGTCGCTGTCCGTCGCCATGCCTTACATCTCGCAGGAGTTCAATATCGGGCCCGCGATGGAGGGTCTGATCCTCAGCTCGTTCTTCTGGACCTATGCCGTGATGCAGATCCCGGGCGGGATGCTGGCCGACCGGTTCAAGCCGCGTATCGTGATCGCGACGGCGACCGTGTTCTGGGGCTTCTTCCAGGCGATCGCCGCGTTGTGCACGAATGCACCGTCGCTGCTGCTCACGCGCCTCGGCCTCGGCGCGGCCGAAGCGCCGATCTACCCGGCCGGCGGCAAGCTCAACGCGATCTGGATGACGCAGACCGAGCGCGGCCGCGGCGCCACGCTGCTCGACGGCGGCGCGCCGCTCGGTGCAGCCCTGGGCGCGGTGCTGATCGCCGGGCTGATCGCGGTGCTCGGCTCGTGGCGGCTCGCGTTCGCGGTGGCCGGCGTCGGCACCGTGCTGGCCGGGCTGCTCGCGTGGCACTACATCCGCAACTCGCCGCGCGAACATGCGGGTGTCAACGACCTCGAAGCCGAATACATCGAGGCGTCGCATGCGAGCGATCTCGCGGCCGAGCCGGCCGGTGCGTCGGGCCGTTCGCGCGACTTCTTCAAGTACCGCTCGGTGTGGTGCATGTTCTTCGGCTGGATGTGCTTCAACAGCGTGTTCTACGGGCTGCTCACGTGGATGCCGAACTACCTGCACAAGGTGCACGGCTTCGACATCAAGCAGATGGGCGGCTCGACCTTCATCATCTTTTTCAGCGGCTTCGTCGGCGAACTGCTCGGCGGCTGGATCGCCGACAAGTGGAAGGCCGCGGGCGGCCGCCCGAACGTCGTGATGCGCACGCTGTTCGGCATCGCGGCGGTGATCGCCACGGTGTCGATCTTCTCGGTCGCGTATGTGAAGGACCCCGTCGTGTGCGTCGCGCTGCTGTCGTCGACGCTGTTCTTCCTGCGCTGGTGCGGGCTGTACTGGTGCATCCCGTCGTCGCTCGGCACGCGCAACAAGATCGGCTTCCTCGGCGGCCTGATGAACCTCGGCGGCAACATCGGCGGCGTCACCGTGCCGATCGTCGTCGGCGCGATCGTGCAGTTCACCGGTTCCTATTTCCTTGCGCTGATGGTGTTCGCGGCGGCCGGCGTCGGCCTGCTCGTGTGCTCCAGCGCGATCGACTACGAAAACAAGCTCCCCGTCTGACCGACCCCTTTCACTGCATCGACTGCATTCACTGGTAGAGAGAAACCCGTCATGAAAAAACGTACCCTGCTCGGCATGCTCACCCCGTCCTCCAACACGTCGCTCGAACCGCTGACGAGCGCGATGGTCGCCGGCCTGCCGGGCGTGTCCGCGCACTTCGCGCGCTTTCCGGTCACCGAGATCTCGCTGACGGGCCAGGCGCTCGGCCAGTTCGACGACGACAAGATCATCCAGGCCGCGCTGCTGCTCGCTGACGCGAAGGTCGACGTGATCGCGTGGAACGGCACGTCGTCGGGCTGGCTCGGCTTCGAGGCCGACGAGCGGCTGTGCGAGCGCATCACCGCGGCGACCGGCATTCCGGCCACCACGTCGGTGCTCGCGCTCAACGAGATCCTGAAGAAGACGAACGCGCACGAATTCGGCCTCGTCACGCCGTATCTCGACGACGTGCAGACGAAGATCGTCGACAACTATCGCCGTTCGGGGCTGAACTGCATCGCCGAGCGCCACCTGAACCTGAAGGTCAATTTCTCGTTCTCCGAAGTGACGGGCGACGAGATCGGCAACATGGTGCGCGAAGTCGCGGCGGCCGGCCCGCGCGCGATCTCGATCTTCTGCACGAACCTGAACGCCGCGCACCTGGTGCCTGCGCTCGAGGAGGAAACGGGCATCCCGATCTACGACACGATCTCGACCGTCGTGTGGAAGTCGCTGCAGCTTGCCGATTACGACACGCGGCAGGTGAAGGGCTGGGGCCGTCTCTTCAGCGAAGTGATCTGAGGCGGGCGCCATGTCGAACGATCTCGATTTCGTGATCCGGCACGCCGACGTCGTCACGGCGGCGGACCGGTTCTCGTGCGACATCGGCATCCGCGCGGGGCGCGTGGCCATGCTCGGCCACGGGCTGCCGCGCGCGCCGCGCGAGCTCGATGCGAGCGGCATGCTCGTGATGCCGGGCGGCGTCGATGCGCACTGCCATCTCGACCAGCCGATGCCCGACGGGCTGCGGATGGCCGACGATTTCCTGTCCGGCACGCGCTCGGCGCTGTGCGGCGGCACGACGACCGTGATCCCGTTCGCCGCGCAGGCGAAGGGGCAGTCGCTGCAGGCGGCCGTCGACGACTATCACCGGCGCGCCGACGGGCGTGCGCTGGTCGACTACGGCTTTCACCTGATCGTCGCCGATCCGACGCCGCACGTGCTGGCGGAAGAATTGCCGCGGCTGATCGCGAACGGCTACACGTCGTTCAAGGTGTATATGACCTACGACGACCTGAAGCTGAACGACCGCCAGATGCTCGACGTGCTGTCGGTCGCGCGCGAGCACGGTGCGCTCGTGATGGTGCATGCGGAGAATTCGGACTGCATCGGCTGGCTCACCGAGCGGCTGCTCGGCGACGGCCACGTCGCACCGCGTTTCCATGCGCATGCGCGGCCGGCCGTGGTCGAGCGCGAAGCGACGCATCGTGCGATCGCGTTCGCGGAACTCGTCGACGTGCCGATCCTGATCGTGCACGTGTCGGGCGCGGAGGCGATCGAGCAGATCCGCTGGGGGCAGTCGCGCGGGCTGCCGATTCTCGCCGAAACGTGCCCGCAATACCTGTATCTGACGGCCGCCGATCTCGGCCATGACGATCACGGTTATGAAGGCGCAAAGTGCGTATGCAGCCCGCCGCCGCGCGATCCGGCGAACCAGCAGGCCGTGTGGAAGGCGCTGAAGCAGGGCGTGTTTTCGGTGTTCTCGTCCGACCATGCGCCGTTCAGCTACGACGATCCGTGCGGCAAGCATCCGGGCGGGCAGGCCGTTTCGTTCGACCATATCCCGAACGGGATTCCGGGGCTCGAGACGAGGCTGCCGCTGCTGTTCGACGGCGTGCGTCACGGGCGGCTGTCGCTGCACCAGTTCGTCGAGCTCACGTCGCTGCGCCCCGCGAAGCTGTACGGGCTGTATCCGCGCAAGGGGACGATCGCGGTCGGCGCCGATGCGGACATCGTCGTGTGGGATCCGGACAAGCGCGTGCGGATCGCGAATGCGTCGCTGCATCATGCGGTCGACTACACGCCCTACGAAGGGATCGAGGTGACGGGCTGGCCGCGTCATTGCCTGTCGCGCGGCGAGCTGCTCGTCGAGGATGGCCGCCTGCTCGCGGCCGAGCCGGGGCGCGGGCAGTTCGTGCCGGCCGGCAAGCCGTACCTCGATTGACGTCCGTCGATGTGAGCGCCCGTTCCACGCGGCGGGCGCGGTTTAAGCAGGAGCAAGGATGAGTATTTCCAACGCAATGCGCGGCATCGCGGCCGCAGCGATCGTCGCCGGTTCGTGCGGCGGGCCGGCGCTGGCCGCCGGCGGCGCGCCGCAGGACATGCCGAGCGTCGTACCCGAATCGGCCGGCGTCGATTCGGCGCCGCTCGTGCGGCTGTCCGAATGGCTGCGCCGCGACCGGATGGACGTGCGCAGCCTCGTCGTCGTGAAGGACGGCAAGATCGTGTTCGAGCGCTACGGCGACGGCCTCACGCGCGATCACAACTACGAGCTGTATTCGGTGACGAAGACGATCACCGCGCTGCTCGCCGGCATCCTCGACGGCGAGGGCAAGCTCGGCCCGTCGACGAAGGTCACGCCGCTGATCGCGGCCGCGCGGCCCGATCTCGCGAGCGAACTCGCGGACAAGCGGGACATCGAGCTGCGCCACCTGATGTCGATGTCGAGCGGGCTGCGCTACACGACGCGCGAAGGCACCGATCCGCTGTACTACGAAGCACCCGACCGGCTGAAAGTCGCGGTGACGAGCCGCGCGGCGCAGCCGCCCGGCACGCAGTTCGACTACATCGACGTGAACCCGGTGCTGGTCGGCACGGCCGTGTCGATCGCCGCGCGCGAGCGCGAGGACGCGTTCGCGCGCTCGCGGCTGTTCGAGCCGCTCGGCTTCGCGCACTACCGCTGGAGTGGCGCCGACGGCACCGGCGCGGTGGCGGGCGGCTGGGGCCTGCGGCTGCGTGCGGTCGACATGGCCAAGATCGGCATGCTGCTGCTCGACAACGGCCGCTGGAACGGCAAGCAGATCGTGCCGGCTGGCTGGATCCGGCAGATGACGACGCCGTCGCCGGCCGCGGCCGATTACGGCTACTACTGCTGGATCAGTCACGTCGTCGAACACGGCACGCCGGAATTCGGCGCAATGGGCTTCAAGGGGCAGTTCATCACGGTGCTGCCCGCGCAGCGTGCGGTCGTCGTCATGACGAGCCTGCTGCCGACCGACGGCGGCTTGCGCGACGCAACCTACCTGAACCTGTATCGACGGATGGTGAACGACTACATCCTGCCCGCGCTGACGCCGGCGCAGCCGCCGGTCGAGCGCGCGGAAACGACGCAGGCACTGCGCGACGAGCTGGCGCGCAGCCGCGAGACGAAGGGCGTGCCCGGCACGGCCGCCGCATTCAACGATGCGCCGGAGATTTGACAAGGATGACGAACATGATCGCCAATCCGGACGCATGGCCCGATTCGCGGCGGCCCGCATCGCGTGCCGCGCCTTTCATGCGCCGGCTGCTCGCGCGGCTTGCGACGCTGCTGATCGGCAGCGGTGCGCTCGCGCCGGTGCCGACGATGTCGGCGGCGCATGCGGCCGATGCACTGCCGCCGCTGCATGAAACCGGTATCGAAGCCGCTGCGCCGGAGGATGCCGGCGTCGATTCGCGCAAGCTCGTCGAGCTGTCGCGCTGGATCCGCGAGCAGAAGCTCGATGTCTACAGCCTGCTCGTCGTGAAGGACGGCAAGCTGATCTTCGAGCGCTACGGTGCGAACGCGTCGCGCGATTCGACCTACGAGCTGTACTCGGTGACGAAGGCCGTGACGTCGCTCGTCGCGGGCATCCTGGTCGATCAGGGCGCCGTGCATCTCGACGAGCCGGTGGCCGCGCGGCTCGCCGCGTGGCGCCCCGACCTCGGCGGCGCGCTCGCGGACAAGCGAGGCATCGAGCTGAAGCACGTGCTGTCGATGTCGAGCGGACTGCATTACGACTTCAGCCCGAAGGACGATCCGATCTACTACACCGCGCCCGACCGGCTGAAGCTTGCTGTCTCGGCCGCGCCGAAGGTCGCGCCCGGCACCGCGTTCGAATACACCGACGTGAACCCGATCCTCGCGTCGGCGATGTTGAGCGCGGCGGCCGGCGAACCCGTCGAGCGTTATGCGCAGGCGCGTCTGTTCGCCCCGCTCGACATGAAGCGCGCGACATGGGAGCGCGCGGATCGCACAGGGCTCGTGTCGGCCGGCTGGGGGCTGCGGCTACGCGCGGTCGACATGGCGAAGATCGGCATGCTCGTGCTCGACGGTGGGCGCTGGCAGGGGCGGCAGGTGGTGCCGCAGGCGTGGATCGCGCAGATGACGTCGCCGCGTGTGTCGGCGCATTTCGGCTACTACTGGTGGATCAACAACATCGTCGAGAGCGAGCCCGAATTCGACGCGATGGGCTTCAAGGGGCAATTCATCACGGTGCTGCCGAAGCGCAACACGGTGATCGTGATGACGGGCGTGCTGCCGATTGACGGTGGCCTGCGCGATGCGGAGAACGTGAAGCTGTTCCGCCGGATGGTGAACGGCTATATCCTGCCGGCGCTCGATGGCAGGCGGGCGTCGGGGCCGGGCTCGGGCGGCGCCGATACGCGTGCGGCGCTGCGCGACGAGCTTGAAGTGAGTGCGCGCTCCGCAGGCGTGCCCGGCACGCAGGTCGATCCGACGGATCTGCCGAAGTAGCCATGGCGATACGTGTGAGGCGCAGCGTGTGGACCCGGAAGCGGGTGCGCGCGCCGACTGATCTGCGGAAGTCGCGCCGGGTGTGCGTCCGGCCGCGCCGTTGCGGGCGGGCCGGACGCGCGGTGCATCACGTCACGCCAGTTCGCCCAGGCACGCGTCGAACTGCGTGACGAGCCGATCGACATCGTCGGCCGTCGTCTGCGGACACACGAGCATCATGTTGTGGAACGGCGTGATCAGCACGCCGCGATTCAGCAGGTACAGGTGCACGATGTGCTCGAGTTCGCTGTCGAGTTGCGCGCCCGCGATCGTGCCGTTGCGCGGCGGCACGGGCGCGAACTGGAACTCGGTGCGCGCGCCAATGCGCGTCACGCACCACGGCAACCCGTGTTTCGCGATCGCCTGTTCGAGCCCCGTCGCCAGCCGCGCGGCGAGTTCGAACATGTGCGCATACGCGGCGTCGGTCGCGACTTCGGCGAGCGTCGCGCGCATCGCATGCATCGCGAGCATGTTCGCGGTGAGCGTCGTGCCGATGCCCGAATGGCCGGGCGGCGCGTTCAGCTTCGCCTGCTTCGCGCGTTCCGCGAACTCGGCGCTGAACCCGTACACCGCGCACGGCACGCCGCCCGCGATGGGTTTGCCGACCACCAGCATGTCCGCGTCGAGATCGTGCGCGACCGCGTAGCCGCCCGGGCCGCTGCTGATCGTGTGCGTCTCGTCGATCACGAGCAGCGTGCCGTAGCGGCGCGTCAGTTCGCGCGCGGCCGCCCAGAAGCCCGGGTCGGGCAGCACCATCCCGATGTTCGTCATCGCGGGCTCGGCCAGCACGCATGCCACGTCGCCATCCTTCAGCGCAGCTTCGAGCGCGGCCAGGTCGTTGAATTCGACGACGCGCGTGTTGGCGAGCAGGTCGTAGGATTGCCCGAGCAGGCTGTCGCGCTGCACCGGGCGGCCGTCAACGAGATCGACGAATACGTCGTCGACCGTGCCGTGATAACAGCCGTTGAACACGACGATCGTGTTGCGGCCGGTGGCCGCGCGCGCCCAGCGCAGCACGAAGCGGTTCGCGTCGCTGGCGCTCAATGCGAATTGCCAGACCGGCAGCTTGAAGCGGCGTGCGAGTTCGCGCGATACCCATGCGGCGTCTTCGCTCGGCAGCATCGTCGTATAACCGCGCGTGGCCTGTTCGACGAGCGCGCGGGCGACCGGTTCGGGCGCGTGGCCGAACATCGCGCCCGTATCGCCGAGGCAGAAATCCACGTAGCGATGGCCGTCGACGTCGGTGAACGTCGCGCCGCGCGCCTCCTTCACATACAGCGAGAACGGCGTCGACCAGTCCTGCATCCAGTGCAACGGCACGCCGAACAGCAAGTGCTCGGATGCTTCCGCGGACAGGGCGCGGGAGACCGGCATGGCTTCGGTGAACGCTTGGCGCTCGCGATCGAACAGCGCGCGGGCGCGGATGAGGTCGACTCCGTGGCGGGAAGGCAAAGGCAGCTCCTGGGCTGTGAAGAAGGAGAAACGATAGCGCGGCCGGCGGGGGGCTGAACAGAGGCGGAATTACCGAGGCGAGGGGGCGCGAGAATATCCGCTGCGGCTGTCGAACGGTCGCGACGACATGGCCGACGCAAGGGTCGTGCTGACGGGCAAGACAGGCGGCGCGGAAATCGTATTCGGCTCCGCTCGCACGATCACGCTGGTCAAGCCCGGGCACGACGGTTTTGATGGCTACGACGAAACCCGCAACTTGAAAGTCAGCGCCCATGTGCCGGTCGTCAGCGGGGCGACCTCGACCAGCGGGAGTGATCACGGCGACCTGGTGCTGGTGTTCGACGAACCGGCTGCTTCGGCTGGGCGCGAGCCGGCGACGGGTGCGGTAGCGGCTGCCGGCGAGCAGGTCGTTGCCCCGGCGGACGGTGTCGGCCGGGGCATTTCAGTTGAAGTTTTTGCGCATAAACATACGACAACGTATTTCTAACAGCGCATTCGATGATGTGAGTGGGCACACACATTCAGCGGAGTGGTTCGGTAAAAACGGGGTAAGCGACAAATGCGTGTCCTGTTTTGATCGCATTTAGACTACGCATTGTGATGCGACGACGTATCACTCGTGATCTGCCGCCGGACGTGTCGATACCCCACGCACTGAACAACGGCACGCCGCCTGTGCCGACCGTGCAGCCGATCTCCGGCGAGACGATCAGCAACTGCGACTTCGTCACGTCGGTCGCGTCGGATACGCCGACGGTCACGTCGCCGGGCCCGATCCATGCGTTCAACGTGAGCGCGCTGACGCTGACGAACGTGACGATCGCCGGGCAAGGCAGTCAATACGACGATCACCGACAAACGGTGATGTGAGGTGAAGGTGAGGGTGAAGGGCATTCGCGTGCCGCGGTCGATGCACGCGAATACGAACCCGATTGAACGCGTCAAGCCAGCGTCTTGACCATGTGGTGTTCGTCGTAGAACCGCCCGTCGACGAACAGCGAGCGCGGTTCCGTGCCGAACCGGACGAACCCCTGCGACGCATACAGCCGCTCCGCGTTGGCATTGACCTCGTTCACGCACAGCATCAGTTGCTTGCAGCCCCACGCCTGCGCCGCATGCGCGGTCGCGCTTTCGAGCAGCGTCTGCGCGATGCCCTGCCCGCGATAGGCGGGATCGACGAACACGCCCCAGATCGTCGCCTTGTGCGCGATCTTCGCGCGCGCATCGCGGCGCACGCCGGTGATGCCGACGAGCGTATCGCCGTCGAATGCGCCGAACACGGCACGTTCATGGGTCGGCGTGATGCGTATCGCGAATTCGTCGACCGGCACCTGCGATTCTTCGTCGGGCGTCGGCAGGAAAGACGTGGGCGCGATGTCGACCGCACGAAGGCGAACGGTCTGGAAACGGGCGGCGTCGGCCGCGTCGAGCAGGCGAGTCGTGATCGTCATCGAGGGGATTCCGGTTGAGGGGCGTGCATGCCGGAGCGGGCCGCTATGGCCGCTATGACCGATATGGCCGCGGAATGCATCGTACTAATCCTAATAGGAATCCGGATCGCGCGTGTCGGCGTTCCGCGTTCCGCGTATCGCTCGCCGTGGCCGCGCCGTTGCGTTCAGATCGCGTCGCGCGGCCGTCGCGCGTCGCCGTCGACGCAGCACGCGAGCACCTCGGCATCGGCGTCGCCGAGGCTCAGGTACACGTGCCCGACAGCGCTGTCGAAGTACAGGCTGTCGCCGGCGCCGAGCCGGTACGCGTGGCCGTTCTCGAAGCGCAGTTCCAGCTCGCCGCTCAGCACGAACACGAACTCCTCGCCGCTGTGCCGGATGTAGTCCGCGAAGTCCGACAGCTTGCGCGCATGGATCCGCCCGCGCACGGGCACCATCCGCTTGCCGGTCAGGTCGTTCGCGAGCATCCCGTACGCATAGTTCGGCGTGTCGTAGACCATCTGCTGGCCGGCCGGCGTGAACGACGGCGTCATCGCGCCGGCGGGCGCGGGCCGGCCGAACATCGTGTCGAAGTCGAGCGCGAGCGCATGCGTGAGCGCCGCGAACTTGTCGTAGGTGAGCGCAATGTCGCCGCGCTCGGCCTTCGAAATCGTCGACACCGCGATACCGGAACGCTCGGACAGTTGCGCGAGCGTCAGGCCGCGTGACTTGCGCGCGTCGCGCAGCCGCGCGCCGACTGTCTGGTGGTCGAGTTGCGGCGCGGTGTCGGTGGGCGGCGGAACGGGAACGGTGGATTTGGGCATGCGGATACAGGGCGCGACGTGAATACGGGTTTTGTCGTATACGAGAATAAATTTTCTCGTATATGATAATTTCGTCGAAAGCGCCGACGGTCGGCGTGACGGCCACTCTAGCATCGGACGACGCGAAACTCGCGCGGCCGGTGCGGCCGGCCTGAACGACAGGTGCGCGACACGTGTACGAATCGTGTCCGAATCGGCACAGCTCGCCCGTGCGGCGGCGCCCCGATCCTGCGCACGCCAGCGGTCTTTCCCAGTCATTTTTCCGGCCGGTCGCGGCCGGGCCCGTGAAGGTGCAATCCATGTCCAGTGAAATCAAACGTCTGCAGACCGGCGCACGCATGAGCCAGGTCGTGATCGCGAACGGCATCGTCCATCTGGCCGGCCAGGTGCCCGATACGGCCGGCGCGCCGATCGCCGTGCAGGCGACCGAAATCCTCACGCGCATCGACGCGCTGCTCGCGTCGGCCGGCGTCGACAAGACGCGTGTGCTCACGGCCAACGTATGGCTCAGCGACGCCGCGCATTTCGACGCGTTCAACGCGGTGTGGGACGCCTGGGTGCCGGCCGGCCACGCGCCGACCCGCGCGTGCGTGCAGGCGTTGCTGATGAAGCCCGGTCTCGACGTCGAGATCGCCGTGACCGCGCTCGCCTGACGCCGGCGCCGCCCGCCCGAGGAGCCTCCCGATGACCTACGACACGCTCGTCCTGGGCGGCGGCATGATCGGCGTATCGGTCGCCGTCCATCTGCAGCAGCGCGGCCTGTCGGTCGCGCTCGTCGACCGCAAGGCGCCCGGCAACGAGACGTCGCTCGGCAACGCCGGGCTGATCCAGCGCGAAGGCGTGTACCCGTATGCGTTTCCGCGCGGCTTCGGCACGCTGCTGAAATACGCGTGCAACCGCTCGCCCGATGTCCGCTATCACGTCGGCGCGTTGCCGAAGCTGATCCCGTTCCTGTACCGCTACTGGCGCAATTCGCATCCGGCGCGCCATGCGGAGATCGCGCGCGCGTACGCGCCGCTGATCGAACATTGCGTGACCGAGCATCGCGCGCTGATCGAAGCGTCCGGCGCCGGCGCACTGCTGCGCGAAGGCGGCTGGCTGAAGGTGTTCCGCACGGCCGCGACGCGCGATGCCGAGACGCGTGACGCCGAGCGCTGGCATGCCGAATACGGCGTGACCTTCGATGCGCTCGATGCGGCCGCGCTGCGCGACGCGGAACCGAACCTGAGCCGCGCGCTGATCGGCGCACTGCGTTACACGGGCTCCGATTCGATCAGCGATCCGAATGCACTCGTCACCGCCTATGCGCGCCGCTTCGAGCAACTCGGCGGCCGCATCCTGACCGGCGACGCGCTGACGCTGTCGGCCGCGAACGGCTGGCGCGTCGATACCGCGCAAGGCCCGGTCGACGCGCGCGCGGCGGTCGTCGCGCTCGGGCCCTGGTCGGACCTGCTGTGCGAGCGGCTCGGCTACACGCTGCCGCTCGCGGTCAAGCGCGGCTATCACATGCACTACGCGCCGCAGCCGGGCGCGCGGCTGAACCGGCCCGTGCTCGACGCCGACAGCGGCTTCCTGATCACGCCGATGACGCGCGGCATCCGCCTGACGACCGGCGTCGAGCTCGGCCATCGCGATACGCCGCCGACGCCGTCCCAGCTTGCCGCCGTCGAACCGGTCGCGCGCGAGCTGTTTCCGCTCGGCGCGCGCGTCGACGGCACGCCGTGGCTCGGCCGCCGGCCCTGCACGCCCGACATGCTGCCCGTGATCGGCGCGGCGCCGCGCCACCGCGATCTGTGGTTCGCGTTCGGGCACGCGCATCACGGCTTCACGCTCGGCCCCGTGACCGGCCGGCTGATCGCCGACCTGATGACCGGCACGCAGCCGTTCGTCGATCCGGCGCCGTTTCGCGTCGAACGTTTTCTGCACGGGCGCTGAACCGGCGTCCGTGCGCTGCAGCAGGGCGGCCGGCACACGACGCCGGCCGCTCCGTCCAGCGGCCGGCCCATCCGGCTTGCCGCGACGATCAACGACTGGAGACGACATGCAACAGCACACGATGCGGCGCGAGCTCGGCGCGCGCCAGATTTCGTTCATGGCCCTCGGCATGGCCATCGGCGTCGGCCTGTTCCTGGGCTCGGCGTCCGCGATCAAGGCGGCCGGGCCCGGCGCGCTCGTCGCGTACCTGATCGGCGGCGCGATGATCTTCCTGATCATGCGCGCGCTCGGCGAGATGGCCGTGCACCGGCCGGTATCCGGCTCGTTCGGCGCGTATGCGTTCGAATACCTCGGGCCGTACGCCGGCTACGTGGTCGGCTGGAGCTACTGGCTGCTGATGGTCGGCGTCGGCGTCGCGGAGACGACCGCCATCGGCATCTACATGGGCTTCTGGTTTCCGGAGGTGCCGCAGTGGCTGTGGGTCGTGGCGGCGATCGCCGCGATCTCGGCGTTCAACCTGCTCAACGTGAAGGTGTACGGCGAGCTGGAGTTCTGGTTCGCGATCGTGAAGGTCGTGACGATCGTGCTGATGATCGCGGGCGGCGCGCTGATCGTGTTCACGGGGATCGGCCATCACGGCGAGCCGGTCGGTCTGTCGAACCTGTGGCGGCACGGCGGCGTGTTTCCGCACGGCGTGCTCGGGGTCGTGAGCGCGCTGCCGATCGTCGCGTATTCGTTCGCGGGCGTCGAGATGATCGGCCTCACGGCCGGCGAGGCGCGCGAGCCGCAGAAGATGATCCCGCGCGCGATCAACTCGGTGCTGTGGCGCATCCTGATCTTCTACGTCGGCGCGCTGTTCATCATCATGGCGCTGTATCCGTGGCACGAGCTCGGCGAGCACGGCAGCCCGTTCGTGACGACGTTCGAATCGCTCGGGCTGCGGCAGGCGGCCGGCATCGTCAACTTCGTGGTCGTGACGGCCGCGCTGTCGAGTTTCAACTGCATCGTGTTCAGCGGCGCGCGCATGCTGTCGAGCATGGCCGGCAACGGCCTCGCGCCTGCGTCGTTCGCGGCGCTGAGCGCCAGCGGGTCGCCGTCGCGCGCGGTGCGGGCGACCGTGCTGTTCATGTCGGTCGGCGTGGTGCTGAACTACGTGATGCCCGCGCGCGTGTTCGGCTGGCTGATGTCGTTCCTGTCGTTCGACGTGGCCGTGATCTGGGCAATGATCGTGCTGACGCACATGCGGTTCCGGCGCGTGCTGGCCGCGCGCGGCGAGACGGTCGCGTTCCGCCTGCCGTACGCGCCGGTCACGTCGTGGATCTGTCTCGTGTTCGTCGCGTTCGTGTTCGTGATGCTCGGCGTCGATCCGTCGACGCGCGGGTCGCTGTATGCCGGTGCGGCGGTGATGGTGGTGATGACGATCGTCTACCGGCGGTCGCGGCATCTGCAGGCGGCCGCGCGGTCGACGCGGGTCGGGCTCGGGGTCGAGCGGGTGTGACGGCCAGGCGCGCGGGCGCGGATGTCGGAGTGCGAGTGGTGGCGCGGTCGTGCGCCGGGTGCGCTGAAGGCGGATGCCGGCGCGTGCGTCATGTGCGCCGCGCCGGCACGAAGGATGAGGATGGGGTGAAGCAGGTACGCCGTCGCGCCGAACCGGCCCCGACGTCAAACGCGCGACGATGCGCCCGATCAGGTCAGGCGCACCGCATCCGAATCAATACCGCGCCAGCTGGTTGCCGTTGATCTGCACGCGATCGCCCGGCCGGAGGTTGCCCGGCGATTGCACGTCGAACGAGCGCATCGTGCCGTCGCTGACCTGCACGTCGATCCGGTAGCTGCTCGGGCCTTGCGCGGCGCCCATCTGCTGGCCGATCTGGTTGCCGGCCACCGCGCCGCCGAGCGCACCGATCACGGTCGCCGCATCGCGGCCGTGACCGCGGCCGAACTGGTTGCCCACCAGGCCGCCGACCAGCGCACCGACGACGGTGCCGGCCACGCCCGACGGGCCGACCGAACCGTTGACCGGCTGGATGTTCGAGACCGTGCCGTACTGCGTGCCGTAGCCGTTGCCGTATTGCTGCTGATTGCCGTACTGGTCATACGGCTGCGACCCGTATTGCTGCGGGTTGCCGTACTGATCGTACGGTTGCGGCGCCTGGTTCGGATACGGCTGTTGCTGCTGCACGTAGCCCGGTTGCGAATACGCGGGCTGCGCGTAGCCGGGCGTCGCGTATTGCTGTTGCTGCGGATACCCCGGCTGCGCGCCGTAGTAACCCGGCGCGACGCAGGCGGTCAGCGGAAGCGCCGCGACGGCGACGAGCGAGGCGAACAGAACGGTCTTCGTGGAAGGCATGCGCATCATGATGATTCCTGCATCGGCAACGGGTTCGCCGACGAATGCCAGGACGGGTGGCGAACTCGGCGTGAGTATAAGGAATGGCGGGTGGCGCGTCCGGTGCGGCCGGGTAACAACGTGTAAAGTCTGTTGCCGCGTAAATCGCCGCCCGGGCGGGGCGGTCGCGCAATGCGCGGCGAGGGCGGCGGCGCCCGTTCGGCAACCGCGATGACGCGGATCGACAGCGGTCCGGCGGCTTATCCTGCGAGGCAGTCGGCCCCTCGATGCCGGCGCGCGAAACGTCGGCTTCGGCGACGTCACCCGACGGGCCATCGGCATGCGGGCCGTCGCCGACGAGATCGGACCCCGCAGCCGCGCGTGGCTGGCGCGGCGTTTGCGCTGCGCATCGCGAAATCGAATGCGCGGCATCGCGACATTTAATTGGCCTCTGTCGGCGCCGTCCGATATCGTGGCCGGATTCCCTGCCAACGGTCGCGCCGGGCCGGCTGCGGTGCCTTCCCCTGTCCGCGCCGGCGACGTGCCGCGACCGCCCCACATTCCGAGCCATGACCGATCGTATCTTCATCAACGCCGTCGATGCCGGCGGCCAGCCCATCAACCTCGTCGTCCGTGACGGCCGCTTTGCCGCGATCGGCGCCGATCGTGCGGCGGCGCCCGGCGCGGAAACGATCGACCTCGACGGCCGCGTCGTGCTGCCCGGTTTCGTCGATGGTCATATCCACCTCGACAAGAGCTTCGTCGGCGATCGCTGGGTGCCGCACGAAACGGTCGGCACGCTGCGCGAGCGGCTCGCGGTCGAGAAGCGCCAGCTCGCGGCCGCGCCGCCGATCGTCGAGCGCGCGAATGCGCTGATCGCGCAGGCCGCCGCGTTCGGCACGGTCGCGATGCGCAGCCACGTCGACGTCGATGCGACGACGGGCCTGTCGAACCTGCAGGCCGTGATGGCCGCGCGCGAGCAATGGCGCGGCATCGTCGACATCGAACTCGTCGCGTTCCCGCAGGCCGGCGTCGTCACGTGCCCCGGCACCGCGGAGATCCTCGACGCAGCGGTGCGCGAGGGCGCGGACGTGGTCGGCGGGATCGACCCGACGACACTCGACGGCGACGCGGACGGCCAGCTCGACATCGTGTTCGGCATCGCCGAGAAGCGCGGCGCGAAGATCGACATCCACCTGCACGAGCCGGGCGAGACGGGCATCGCGCAACTGCTGCGGATCGCGGCGCGCACGCGCGCGGCGGGGCTCGGCGGGCGCGTGAACGTGAGCCATGCGTACGCGCTCGGTCAGGTGAGCGACGACGACGTGCGGCGCACCGCGGCGGCACTGGCCGAAGCCGGCGTGTCGATCCTGACGAATGCGCCGGGCGACTGCGCGTTTCCGCCGGTACAGCCGCTGCGCGACGCAGGCGTGCAGGTGATCGCGGGCAACGACAACATCCGCGACGCATGGTGGCCCTACGGCAACGGCGACATGCTGCAGCGCGCGATGATGGTCGGCTATCGGTCGGGCTTCTACACCGACGAAGCGCTCGGCATCGCGCTGGACATGGCGACGCATGCCGGCGCGCGCATGATCGGCAAGGAGAACTATGGAATCGCTGTCGGCTGCGACGCGACGTTCGTCGCGGTGCGTGCGCCGAATGCGGCGGCGGCCGTCGCGGGCGTGCCGGCCGAGCGCTGGGTGTTCCGCCGCGGCGAAAGCGACACGGGCGCGCCGTTCGCCCCTGCGCTGCGCTTCACGCGCTGACCGGCCTGGCCGACCTGAGCGGCGGCACGGCACGCGCCGTGCCCCGTTGCACTGACTGTACCGACCGCACTGACCGCACTGACTGACCACACCGGAACCGACATGACGAACCTGCTGATCCGCAACGTCCGCCCGAGCGCCGACGCCGCGCTCGACATCCTGATCGAAGACGATCGCATCGCGCGCATCGGCCCGTCGCTCGACGCACCCGCCGGCTGCGCGATCGAGGACGGCGCGGGGGCGCTCGCGCTGCCCGGCCTCGTCGAAGGCCATACGCACCTCGACAAGACGCACTGGGGCATGCCGTGGTATCGCAACCAGGTCGGCCCGCGCCTCGTCGACCGGATCGAGAACGAGCGCCACTATCGCGCGACGAGCGGCCACGACGCCGGCGTCGCGTCGCTCGCGCTGGCGCGTGCATTCCTCGCGGCCGGCACGACGCGTATCCGCACCCACGTCGACATCGATACCGAAGCCGGGCTGCGGCATCTGCACGGCGTGCTCGCGACACGCGAGACGCTGCGCGGGCAGGTTGAAATCCAGATCGTCGCGTTTCCTCAATCGGGCGTGCTCAAGCGGCCGGGCACCGACGCACTGCTGTCCGACGCGCTCGCCGCCGGCGCCGATCTGCTCGGCGGGCTCGACCCGTGCGCGATCGAAGGCGATCCGGTCGAGGCGGTGGACGTGCTGTTCGCGATCGCCGAACGCCATGGCCGCGGGCTCGACCTCCACCTGCACGAGCGCGGCTCGATGGGCGCGTATTCGCTCGACCTGATCCTGCAGCGCACGGCGGCGCACGGCATGCAGGGCAAGGTGACGATCAGCCACGGGTTCTGTCTGGGCGATATCGCCGAACGCGAGCGCGATGCGCTGCTTGCCCGGATGGCGGCACTCGGCGTCGGGCTCGTCACGACCGCGCCGGCGGCGGTGCCCGTGCCGCCGGTGGCCGCGTGCCGTGCGGCGGGCGTGACGGTCATCGGCGGCAACGACGGCGTGCGCGATACGTGGACGCCGTACGGGTCGCCCGACATGCTCGAACGCGCAATGCTGATCGGCATGCGCAACGATTTCCGCCGCGACGACGCGCTCGAGGTCGCGCTCGACTGCGTGACGCACGGCGCGGCGCGCGGTTGCGGCTTCGACGGTTACGGGCTGCAGCCGGGCAGCCGCGCGGACGTCGTGCTGGTCGACGCGCTGACGTTCGCCGAGGCCGTCGTCGCACGGCCGGTGCGTCGGCTCGTCGTGTCGTCGGGGAAGATCGTGGCGCGTAACGGCGCGCTGGTCTGAGTGAAACCCGAGTGAAGCATCGCCCCGGTATGATCCGGTTTTCAGCCGGATTTCCCGGGAGAAGACGATGCGACGCACGACCGCGGCACGGGCCGCACGATGGATGGCGGCGGCCCTGTTCGCCGTGAGCGCCGCGCATGCGGTGGCGGCCGGGCCGTCGGACGCGCGAACGGACGCGCAGCAGGAAGCGAACCGGCGCACGGTGCTCGCGTTCTATGAAAAAGGCCTGAACGAGAAGGATGCCGACGCCGCACTCGCGTATGTCGGCGATCGTTACGTGCAGCACAACCCGAACGCGGCCGACGGCCGCGACGGCTTCCGCCAGTTCGTCGCGTTCCTGCGCGACAAGTATCCGCGGTCGCACAGCGAGATCAAGCGCTCGTTCGTCGACGGCGACTTTGTGATCCTGCACGTGCACGCGGTGCGCGAACCCGGCACGCGCGGCAGCGCGATCATGGACATCTTCCGGCTCGAGAACGGCAAGATCGTCGAGCACTGGGACGTCAATCAACCCGTGCCCGAGCAGGCCGCGAACGGTAACACGATGTTCTGACGGGGATCGGGCGCGCGGACGTGCCGACGCGCGCGCGATCGCGTCGCATCGGCCGTGCCGGCGGCGTCGCGGCGTCCGCCCGCTTGCCGCATCCGACGTTCTCTTTCCTATTGCTCCTCGTGCTCCAGCATGGCCGCGAGCGCCTTCGTCAGTTCGCTGACCATCGGGTCGGCCGTCGGCCGATGCAGGATCGCGATGTCCATGTGTTCGATCGGCGCGAAACCCTCCTTCGCGGTCAGCACGACGTGCTCGTCCGTCACCACGCGCGCGGGCAGCACGCTGATGCCGAGCCCGTCGGCGACGGCGGCCTGGATGCCGCTCAGGCTCGACGTCGTGAAGCTGATCCGCCACCGGCGGCCGCGCTCCTCGATCGCCTTGATCATGTCGTCGCGATAGAGCCCACGCGGCGGAAACACGACGATCGGCACCGGGTCGAGATCGATCGACGGATGCGCGGCGCTGTCGATCCAGCGCAGCTTCTCCGGCCAGCGCACGACGGCCTCGCGGCTGTCGCGGCGCTGCTTGATCAGTACTAGGTCGAGTTCGCCGCGGTCGTATGCGGCGCTGATGTCGCGGCTCAGCCCGCACATCACCTCGAGCTTCACTTGCGGATGCTCGCGCTTGAATGCCGCGAGCGCATGCGTCGTGCGGCCCGCCGCGAAATCGTCGGGCACGCCGAGCCGGATCGTCAGCGCGACCGTCGCACCCGACAGCGCTTCCAGCATCTCGTCGTTCAACGCGAGCATGCGCCGCGCATAGCTGAGCACCGTCACGCCCGCGTCGGTCGGCCGCACGTCGCGCGTGCCGCGGTCGAGCAGGCGATGCCCGGCGATTTCCTCGAGCCGGCGCACCTTCTGGCTGACCGTCGACTGCGTCGAGTGCAGGCGCGCGGACGCCGTCGTGAAGCTGCCGCAGTCGGCGACCATTACGAGCGCGCGCAGCAGGTCGATGTCGAACAGGGGTCTATTCATTTCTGCACTTCTGTGGATTCGAGCATTTCATTTTCAAATGCGTGCGACGACTTTTAACATGGCCGGATGCCGTGGGCAATCGCGGTTTCGCCGGACCCGGCGCGGCGTCGTGTGGCGCCACGGGGGCGCGTGATGCATCGCATCGGCCGTGCTTCGGCGTGCGCGGCAGGCCAGGAGGACACTGGATGTTTTTCAAACGGATCGCAATCGTCGGCTCGTTTGCGTTGACCACGCTCACGTCGGCCGTGGCCGCCGCCGACGGCGGCGCGCTCGAGGGCAGGTTGCGCAGCGCGGCCGACCGGGGCGACGTGGGCGAACTGCGGCTGCTGCTCGAACGCGGCGCGCAGATCGATTCGCGCGACGGGCAGGGGCGCACCGCGCTGCTGATCGCGACACACGGCAATCGCGTCGAGGCGGCGCGCGTGCTGATCGACGCGGGCGCGGACGTCAACGCGAAGGACGCGATCCAGGACAGCCCGTATTTGTATGCCGGTGCGCGCGGTTATCTCGACATCCTGCGGCTGACGCTCGCGCACGGCGCGGACCTGCGCAGCACGAACCGCTATCGCGGCACCGCGCTGATTCCGGCGGCGGAGCGCGGCCATGTGGAGACGGTGCGCACGCTGATCGACGCGGGCGTGAACGTCGACCACGTGAACCGGCTCGGCTGGACTGCGCTGCTGGAGGCGATCATGCTCGGCGACGGCAGCGAGCGTTATGTGCGGATCGTGCAGTTGCTCGTCGACGGGCACGCGAACGTCAATCTGGCGGACTCGAACGGTGTGACGCCGCTGCAGCATGCGCGGCGGCGCGGGTATGCGGCGATCGAGCGGGTGCTGGTGGGGGCGGGGGCGCGGTAACGCTTAGCGGCGGCGTGACTTTTGTTCGGGCGTGCCGCCGGGAAGTTTGCGCAGGAATGCTTCGGCCAGTTCGACGCAATAGTCGAACGACGGCGTGTAGCCGAGTGTCTGGATGTCGTCGAAACGCGACTTGACGAAGGTACGATGCTCGTTGAGCAGACGCAAAAACGTATCGCGATGTCGAACGAGAAATGCCCCTGCTTGCATCAGGCTGTCCGGTTCTCGCTCGATGACCAGACACAAATCGAACAGGTCCCGCGCGGTCGGGCGATCGCCACGGTGCCACATTTTCTTGGCGACGATTTCCGCGGAAGTCTCGACCTTGACGACGTGATCCATCAGCATCCATTCGTCGTAGCCGGGAGACATTAGATTTCGGGAGACTACGAAGTCGATTTCGCCGTCGGGCAGTACCAGTTTCACGAAACCAGCATGTTCTTCGTAGTCCGTCGTGATGTCGGATGCGGCGTCGCTGATGCGGGGATTCACGTACCCGAGATATTGTGGGTCGGGTACAAAGATGTCGACGTCCTTGCTCACGCGATGGCCATGGCGCAGCATGAGAACCGTGCCTCCGCCGAACGTCCAGAACGGATTCGACGTGCCGTGCTTGCGTATCTCGTCAACCAGCGTCACTGCGTGACGAAAAAGGCCTTGCCACGGGCCGTCAGGCAACGCGGATGGTGCGGTCATGCCCATACCTCCCGATACAGGTGAAGATCCTTCGACCATGCCGCGAGGTTTTTCCAGATGGTCCGAAGCGGGGTGCCCGAGCGTTCGGCGGCTTCCTCTGCCGCCTTCACCACGACAGGTAACGGCACCTCGTCGAGGATGACGGAGAACTGTGACTCGTATCCTTCCGGAATGTGTCCAGTGGTCAACGCGTCGGCCAGCAGGCGTTCGGTCAATTCACCCTTGTAGCTGACGTTCGCGCTCACGACGGCCTTGTAGAGGCCGTTATGGGCCTGTCGCGGCAATGCCAGAAGTTCGATGCCGAGCACGCTGAGCAACGGGATCAGCTTGTTGATTCCGAGATCCTTGACTTTGCCGGCTTCGAGCTGGTTGACGGTGAACCGAGACAGCCCGGCGAGCTTGGCAAGCTGGGCCTGCGTGAGATCGAGTTCCGCCCTCCGTCTCGCAACGGCCTGACCGATTTCATAGAGTTGCACGTTGACCTCCCGGCGCAGATTCAATACGCTTGAATGTAAAGTATATCTTACATGTCCGGATGGCTTATTGTCTCTGAGAACGCCTGGGGCGGTATAGGACGCATCGCCAACGCCACTGGATCGGGATCGGGCGATACCTGTATAGACATCGCTATTTCTCGGATATCCGGAAAAACACGCTCTGTTGCTGGTGTGCGTCTCGCAGGGTAAACACCCGAAAACCGCGAAAATCCTCGCCATTCAGGCTTGTTTCGCGCGCGATCTCTGTCGTCTCGCTTCCACCCGGCCTTAAGCCGCCCATCCCGTCTTCCCCCGCTTGCGCTCAAAAATTGAGCGGTCTAGACTGCATCGCAGTTTCATCGAAGTCCCAGTCGTTCGCGCACCGCCCCCCACCGGACGCCGGCGCTTGCGCGCCGCGTCGAGACCATCAAGGACACGCCATGAACCGCACTGCAAAGCTTCTCGTTACCGCGCTGGCGTTCGCGCCGCTCGTGTCGTTCGCGCAGGACACGTCGACGATCCGCTGGGGCATCGACCCCACGTATCCGCCGTTCGAGGCGAAGCAGCCCGACGGCTCGCTCGCCGGCTTCGACATCGACCTGCGCAATGCGATCTGCGAGCAGCTGCGTGCGAAGTGCGTCTGGGTCGAGCAGGGCTTCGACGGGATGATTCCGGCGCTGCGCGCGCGCAAGTTCGACGTGATCATGTCCGCGATGACGGCCACCGACGAGCGGCTCAAGCAGATCGACTTCTCGAACAAGCTGTATGCGTCGCCGGGCGCGCTCGTCGCGCCGGTCGGTTCGAAGCTGCTGCCGACCGCCGCGTCGCTCGCGGGCAAGCGCGTCGGGATCGACCAGGGCACGACGCAGGAGGCGTACGCGAAAGCCGAATGGGCGACCAGGGGCGTGACGATCGTCTCGTACCAGAACCAGGACCAGGTGTACCAGGATCTCGTCAACGGCCGCCTCGACGCGACCTTCCAGGACAAGACGCAGGCCGGCTATTCGTTCCTGAAGACGCCGCGCGGCAAGGGCTATGCGTTCGCGGGCCCCGACGTGACCGACGTGCGGATCACCGGCTACGGCGTCGCGATGGGCGTGCGCAAGGGCGACGACGCGATGAAGAAGCGGCTGAACTACGCGATCGTCGCGATCCGCGCGAACGGTACGTACCAGAAGATCGCCGCGAAATATTTCGACTTCGACATCTACGGTGCGAAGCAGCAGCTGACTTCGGCACCGTGATTCGGTGACTCCGCAATTCATTCAATCGACAGGCACACCATGACGAGTATCGAGGAGCGCGTCGCGCAAGCCGTGACGCCCGAACTGATCGCCGCGTTCCGCGAGGAAGGTGCGGTCTGCATCAAGGGCATCTTCTCGCCCGACGAAATCGCCGCGCTGCGCGCCGGCATCGACGCGAATCTCGCGCAGCCGAGCCCGCGCGCGAAAGTCGCAAGCCGGCCCGACGATCCGGGCTGGTTCTTCGAGGATTTCTGCAACTGGCAGCACAACGACGCGTATCGCGACTTCATCGTGCGCTCGCCCGCGCCGTCGGTGGCCGCCGCGCTGATGGGCACGGAGAACGTGCGGCTCCATCACGACCACCTGCTCGTGAAGGAGCCCGGCACGCGGCAGCGCACACCGTGGCACCAGGACCAGCCGTACTACAACATCGAGGGCGACGACAACGTCAGCATGTGGATTCCGGTCGATCTGGTGCCGCTCGAATCGACGCTGGAATTCGTCGCGGGCTCGCATCGCGGGCCGTGGCTGATGCCGCGCACGTTCATGGACAAGGAAGCGAAGTGGTTTCCGGAAGGCAGCCTCGCGGACCTGCCCGACATCGAAGGCGACCGCGCGGCCTTTCCGATCCGCCATTGGGCGCTCGAGCCCGGCGACATGGTGTGCTTCCGGATGCTCACGCTGCATGCGTCGGGCGGTACGCAGAACCGTCGGCGCGCGTTCTCGATCCGCTTCGTCGGCGACGATATTCGTCACGCGCCGCGCCGCTGGAAGACGTCGCCCGATTTCCCCGGGCTCGCGGAGCAACTGCCCGATGGCGCGCCGCTCGACCACCCGCTGTTTCCGGTCGTGTGGTCGCGTGGCGCGGGGCAGGCCGGCGCGCTCTGACGCCGGCGGGCGGGCGAGAAGGACGCGGCGGCCGTTTTCTGACGAAACGGCCACCGCGCGCTTTTGCGCGTGCCGGTGTTTGACGAAGGGTGTGTGACGAAGGATCAGGTCGGGTGGCGCCCGGCGCCCGGCTTAAAGCGCGAGCCGAGCCGGTAGCGGTTGCCCGGATGCAGAAAGTGCACGAACGTGACGGGCAACCCGTTCGTCCAGGTGCGGCGTGTGAGCGTGAGGCACGGCTCGTCGGCGCGCATGTCGAGCAGCCGCGCCTGTTCGCCGGTCGGCAGCGACGCATCGACCACGTGCTCGATTTCCAGTTCGTAGTGCGACACGTTGTTGTACAGGTACTCGGACGGCGGTTCGACCTGGAAATCCTGGTCGATGAAACCGGGCGCGGCGGCCGGGTTCACGTAGCGATCCTCGAGCTGGATCGGGCGGCCGTTTTCCTCGTGCACGCACACCACGTGAAAAACCGGCGTATTGACCGGCAGGCCGAACGCGGCCGCGACGTCGAACGACGCGGGCTCGCTCGACTGGCTCAGCACGCGGCAGCGGTATTCGTGCCCGCGCGCGCGGATTTCGTCGCGGATGTGCGCGATCATCAGCAGGTTCGACTGCGGCTTCACCTCGGCGACGAACGTGCCGACGCCCGCGATGCGCTTCAGCACGCCTTCCTCGGTCAGCTCGCGCAGCGCGCGGTTGACCGTCATGCGTGCGACGCCGAACTGCGCGGCGAGATCGAGCTCGGACGGAAGGCGGTCGCCGGGGCGCCAGTCGCCCGAGTCGACGTTCTGTCGAACGAGCGTCTTGATCTGCTGGAACGGTGCGGTGGCCTTCGTGACCATCGGGGGATCCTTGCGCGAAGAGGTGGCGAGGCTAGTCGTCGTGACTGACGATGACCAGGATCTCCGCCTGCGCGGCGCCGAGGCTGCGCGTGCGGTGCGGGATGAGTGCGTTGAAATAGACTGAATCGCCGGTCTTGAGTTGCACCGTCTCGTTCGGGAATTCGATTTCGACGCGCCCCTTGTGCACGAACAGGAATTCCTCGCCTTCGTGCTCGCGGAACGTCGATGCGACGAATTCGTGCGGCGGATGCACGACGAACGGCAACATCTTCTTCGGCGCGACGCCGGCCGCGATGCTCTCGAAGCGGTGTGCGTGGCTGTCGGCCGCCGCGCCCATCGCCGTGCGCTCGCCGGCGCGCGTGACCGTGATCAGCTCGCGGTTGCGGCTTTCCGAGAACAACTGTTCGACATCGACATTCAGTGCCTTCGACAGCTTCAGCGCGACCGCGATCGATGGCACGCTCAGGCCGCGCTCGACTTTCGACAGGTAGCTCTTGGTGAGGCCCGTCTCGTCGGCCAGCACATCGAGCGTCCAGCCCTTCTGTTTTCTGAGCAGCTTCAGGCGAATCGTCATGGGGCGCCAGGTGTCCTTCGAAAAACCGATTGTAACGCATGACACAAAGTGTCCTGTGGTGTATCGTGTGTCACGTGTTCCCGGAAAAGCGGCGCGGACGGCGCGACCGACCCGGTCCATTCAGGAGGTGAACATGGCGGAAACGCTGAATCTGACGAAGGACGCGCTGGTCGCACTGGCGGAGCGGCGTCTCGACAACGAGGTGGGCGACAGCGGCTGGTCCGCGCGGCAGAAGCTCGCGCTCACGTGCCGGATCCTGTTCGATGCCGGCCACGATTCCGGCCTGGCCGGGCAGATCACCTGCCGCGCGGGCGACGCCGGCACGTACTACACGCAGCGGCTCGGGCTCGGTTTCGACGAGATCTCGGCCGCGAACCTGCTGCGCGTGAACGAGGATCTCGACGTCGTCGACGGCGAAGGCATCCCGAATCCGGCCAACCGGTTCCATACGTGGATCTATCGCGAGCGCCCGGACGTGAACTGCATCATCCATACGCATCCGGCGCATGTCGCGGCGCTGTCGATGCTCGAGCAGCCGCTCGTCGTGTCGCACATGGATACCTGCCCGCTGTACGACGATTGCGCGTTCCTGAAGGACTGGCCCGGCGTGCCGGTCGGCAATGAGGAGGGCGAGATCATCTCGAAGGCGCTCGGCAGCAAGCGCGCGATCCTGCTGTCGCATCACGGCCAGCTCGTGGTCGGCAAGACGATCGAGGAAGCGTGCATCCTCGCGCTGCTGATCGAGCGGGCCGCGAAGCTGCAACTGCTCGCGATGGCGGCCGGCGAGATCAGGCCGGTGCCGCCGGCGCTGGCGCGCGAAGCGCACGACTGGATTTCGAAGCCGAAGCGCGACGCGGTGACCTTCGACTACTACGCGCGCAGGGCATTGCGCACGCATCGGGACTGCGTCGCGTGAGCGGGCGATTCGCCGCCGCCGCGCCCGACCATCACTGAGGATTACATATCGTGTCCATCCTGCTGAAAGGCATCATTGCCTACCCGGTTACACCGTTCTCCGCCGACGGCGGCGTCGACCTCACGGCGCTCGACGCGCTGATCGAGCGCCTGATCGCCGACGGCGTCCACGCGATCGCGCCGCTGGGCAGTACCGGCGAGAGCGCGTACCTGTCCGACGCCGAATGGGAGGCGGTCGCCACCGCGTCGATCCGCGCGGTGCGCCGGCGCGTGCCGACCGTCGTCGGCATTTCCGATCTCACCACGGCGGGCGCGGTGCGCCGCGCGCGCTTCGCCGAGCAGGCCGGCGCCGATGCGGTGATGGTGCTGCCGGTGTCGTACTGGAAGCTCGGTCACGACGAGATCGTCGCGCACTATCGCGCGATCGGCGCCGCCATCGGCATCCCGATCATGCTGTACAACAACCCCGCGACGAGCGGCGTCGACATGTCGCCCGACCTGATCGTGACGATCTGCCGGACCGTCGACAACGTGACGATGGTGAAGGAGAGCACGGGCGACATCGGGCGGATGCACCGTCTCGCGCAACTGAGCGACGGCGCGATTCCGTTCTACAACGGCAGCAACCCGATGGCGCTTGCCGCACTCGCGGCAGGCGCGGCCGGATGGTGCACGGCCGCGCCGAACCTGAATGCGGCGTTGCCGCTGGCGCTGTTCGATGCGATGCGCGCGGGCGATCTGGCACGCGCCCGGGCGGTTTTTCAGGCGCAGCTGCCGC
Source organism: Burkholderia sp. AU4i (assembly GCF_000466765.1). Lineage (NCBI taxonomy): Bacteria > Pseudomonadati > Pseudomonadota > Betaproteobacteria > Burkholderiales > Burkholderiaceae > Burkholderia > Burkholderia sp. AU4i. The sequence continues at coordinate 39,974 of NZ_ASSI01000053.1, forward strand.
TGCTGCAGTTCATCGTCAACGGTGGCTTGCCGGTGACCGTGAAGGCCGGGCTGCGCCTGTGCGGCTTCGATGCCGGCGAACCGAGGAAACCGCTGATGCCGCTCGGCGACGCGCGTACACGCGAACTCGAACGCCTGCTGGCGGCATTGCCTGACGGTGTGACGACATGAGCGACGCGGCACGGCCGGCGATCTCGGCCGTTATCGGCGCGGTGCGGATCGGCGCGAGCCGGCCACTGGCGGGCACGCCGCACGCCAGCGCGATCGACAAGCAGCCGGTCGGATCGCGCTTGTGGCTGGGCGCGCTCGGTTTTGCCGGCGACGAGCAGGCCGACGCGCGGCATCACGGCGGCCCCGACAAGGCGGTGCACCACTACGCGCACGATCACTACGCATGGTGGGCTGCGCAGATCGGCGCGCGCGACGTGCTCGCGCAACCGGGTGCGTTCGGCGAGAACCTGTCGACGCACGGCGTGACCGAGCACGACGTGTGTCTCGGCGACGAGTTCACGCTCGGCGGCGCCGTGCTTCAGGTGTCGCAGTCGCGGCAGCCGTGCTGGAAGCTCAACGCGCGCTTCGATCATCCGCGGATGGCCGCGCTCGTGCAGCAAAGCGGCCGGACCGGCTGGTATTACCGCGTGCTGCAGGCGGGCTGGGTGGCGCCGGGCGACGTGCTGGCGCTGCAGCGGCGCGTCTATCCGCAATGGACACTGTCGGCAGTGCTCGACGTGCTGTACCGGCGCACGCTCGACATGGCCGCGCTCGACGCGCTGTGCGAGGTCCCGATACTGCCGGCCGGCTGGCGCAAGCTGCTCGACAGGCGCCGGGCGGAGCGGCGGGTCGAAGACTGGACGAAGCGGCTCGAAGGACGTTGACGTTCGGCGTGGCTCAGTGGCCCGGCAGTTCCCGCACGTCGGCGGTCGGTACCGAGCCGAACGCATCGCTCAGTGCATAGCCGATCAACTGACGCGCGGCCGCCTCGGGCGTCGCGAGCGCGCCGCTCGACTTCAACTGGTCGAATTTCTCGCGCATCGGGAAGTTGTCTTCGCTGGTCGAGCGGATCGTTGCCTGCATGCCCGTGTCGACGACGCCCGGCGCGACGCTGCAGATCCGCAACCCACGGTTCGCGTCGAGCGCGACCGCGCGCGCATGATGATCGAGCGCGGCCTTGGTCGCGCAGTAGACGCTCCAGCCCGCGTACGCGTTGCGCGCCGCGCCGCTCGATACGTGCAGGATCCGGCATTCGGTCGTGGCCGATGCCGCTTGCGCGAGCGCGGCCGACAGCATCAGCGGCGCCGCGACGTTCACGCCGACCGCGCGCGCGACGATCGCCGGATCCTGCGCGGCGAGCGGGCCGATCGGATCGACGATGCCCGCGTTGTTGAACAGCAGCACGATCGACGCGCCGTCGACGAAGCGGCGCAGCGTGTCGCCGGCCAGCCATGCCGCGACGGCCGGCGTGTCCGACAGGTCGAGTTCGATTTCGCTGAATCGGTCGCCGGCTTGCGACGCGAGCGTCGGATGACGGCCGCGCGACACGCCCAGCACGGCGATGCCTTCCAGCAGCAGCTGTTCGGCGAGCGACGCGCCGAGGCCGCGCGTGTGTCCGGTGACGATGGCGCGCACGTGCGGTGCGGAAGAGGATGCGGTCATGGCGGTGAGCGGGTCGAAGGGGTGAATGGATGAACGGATGAGCGGCGTCGACGGGCGACGCGCATGCGTGGCGGCATGGCGTGCGGGACGGGCGATGCGTGGTGATGCGTGCGAAAGCGCTCGCGCGGCGCCGCGGACGTCGGGGTGACGCATATCGTAGCGCCGGCATGCGTGTCGCGCAAACGCCGCCGCGTGCGAGGCGGCGGAATCGCCGGCACGGCGCGCATCCGTCGCCGCGCGGCGACGGCCGGCAGGCAGGGCGGGCGAAAGCCGGCTGCGGCAAGTGCGCGCGCCGGCGCGGCGAGCGGCACCGGGCCATGCGACGCGAGCTATCATATGGCTCGCCCGTGCGCGATGCCGGACGGGCCGCGACTGTTTCCCTTCACCTGCTGCACGCTGCGACGCCACTCATGACCACCACGCCGGATACGCCCACGCCACGCGCTCTTCGCGAACTCACGCCCCTCGAGGCCCGCATTCTCGGTGTGCTCGTCGAGAAACAGCACACGGTGCCGGACACCTATCCGCTGTCGCTGAATGCGCTGACCGCGGGCTGCAACCAGAAAACCGCGCGCTCGCCGGTGATGAACGTCAGCGAGGACGAAGTCACGACCGCGCTCGACGGGCTGAAGCACCTGAGCCTCGTGATGGAAGGCAGCAGCAGCCGCGTGCCGCGTTTCGAGCACAACGTGAACCGCGTGCTCGGCATCCCGAGCCAGGCGATCGCGCTGCTGACGATCCTGCTGCTGCGCGGCCCGCAGACGGCCGCCGAGCTGCGCCTGAACAGCGCGCGCCTGCACGGTTTCGCGGATATCTCGTCGGTCGAGGCGTTCCTCGACGAACTCGCGGCGCGCGCGCAGCCGCTCGTCGTCCGGTTGCCGCGTGCGCCGGGCGCGCGCGAGAACCGCTGGATGCACCTGATGTGCGGCGAAGTGAACGTGGCCGACTTCGCGGGTGCGGAGGCCGGCGGCGCGGATTCCGTGCCGCCTTCGGAATTCGAAGCGCTGAAGGCTGAACAGAAGCGCCTCGCGGATGAAGTGGCGCGACTGAATGCGCTGGTTCTGCGGATGGCCGGCGAGCTTGGCATCGACGTCGACGCGCAAGGCGACGCGTCCTGACACGAGCGACTGCGGTTCATGCGCCCTCGCGCGGCCCGGTTGTCACGCGGCCGGGCGGGGGCGCGACGCGGATAGCGCCGGCACCGCCGCATTACTTCAGCTTGACGCCCGGTACGAGATAACGTGCGCCGCCCGGCCTCAGGATCGGCGCGAGCGACGCAAACGGCACATCGAGTTGCGGCCCGAGACAGGCGCCCATCGCGTGGCCGATCCCGGATACGACGAACGACAGCTTGCCGGGTGCGTCGAGTTCGAACGCCAGATACTCGGGGAATACATCCGCGCACGACAGCGAGACGTCTTTGCCGTCTGTCACTTGCAGACCGTGTGTTGCCTTGTCGCGCAACTGCGTAATGAAACTCGCCAGCGCGGGGCTCGTTCCCGGGTCGCCGTCCTTGCCTGTCGTAGCCGCGTCGATCACGCGATTCCAGTCGAGGTACGTACCACGCAGCAGGTCGAACGTGACCGGATCGTAGTGATTGTCCGGGTACGCGCCGCCGCAGAACAGGCTGCCCGATTCCACGATACCTAACACCGCGCGCGACAGCCACGTGACCGTTACGTGCTCGTCGTCGTAACTGCCGAGCGTACCGGCTGCCGGCCCGTCGTCCGTATAGCGCGTCGCCGCGCATTCGAGCGCTGCGAGACTCATCTGCCAGTGCCGTTGTTCCAGCAGATGGTTGACCCGTGCCATCACGGCCGGATCGGGATGGCGGCTCAGCCGCGGATACGCGAGCACGGTGCGCGGGTCGCTCCACATCCGGTAGGCAACCAGGCCGTCGCCGATCTCGGCGCCCACCGGCCGTACGTGCCCGGCAAGCTTCAGCGTGGCATAGGGGGCGTGCTGCATGTCGATCTCCGCGCTGCGCGCGATGCCGCTGCCGACACCCCCCGCGGATACCGCGGTGATCGCTTCGACCGACCCGGGCGCAACCGCGTCGGGATCGTATTCAGCGACGCGCCGCAGCGTGAAGCTGCGCGTCTTGCCGGAGCGTGTGTCGGTCCAGCGGCCGCGATAGCCGGCCTTGTCCCGCGTGCCTTGCCACGTGGCCGCGGCGTGATCGAAATCGGCTTGCTCGCGGTATCCCAACGGACTGCGCGCGTCGTCCGGCAACTGCGTTCGCACGAGCGGCTCGACCAGTTGCGCGGGCGTGCCGTGCAGCGGAATATCGACGCCGTGCTGCGCATAGAAGTAGCGGCCCGAGATCGAGCCGTCCGCGGCCGGGCGATCGTCGAGTTCCATCACGACGGCTCCGGCACCTTGCAGCGTGCCTTCGTAGACCGTGCGCGGCGCGGCATGCGCGAAGCCTGCGTGCAGCGCGACCAGCACCCACGCGATCCGGATCAGCGGGCGCATCACCAGCGGCACCCGGTCTGTTCGGACGCATCGACATCCAGCGCGCGGCCGAACGCGGTCTGCTTGCCGGTGCGCGCGTTGGTGTAAGTCATCGAATAGACCATCGCACCCTGGGTCATCATTTCGTAGCGCCCGTTGACCTTGCCGCCGACCATTTCGACCCAGGTCGTCGTGTACTGGTGCGGACGGCTTTCGTCGAGCACCTCATCCTCCTCGTGTTCGATCACCAGGGGCAGGGCCGTTTTCGACTGCGCGTACCGCACCCTGCCGCCCGACCATTTGACCGCATCGTCATAGTAGGTGCGCATCTCGAAGCGCACGGGTTTGTCGCCGTCCGACCTGAAGCAGAACACCTCGGTGGATACCTTGGCGAGTGCCGGCAGCGACACGCAGAGCAGCACGGCTGCGAAGAGTTTTTTCATGATGGCGTAAGGGAAACGAAGTGGCCAATCAACCGACGCTGATCCGCGAAGCGCCCGCATCGACGAGCCGGAACAGCAGATCCTCGACGGCCGTTTCGGGCGCGGAGCCGAGATCCGCATGGACGCGCCAACCCTGTTCCGCGCGAACCGGTTCCGACAGGTAGTGAACGATCCCGTGCAGGCCGCTTTCGGCCGGCGTGTTCTCGTCGTCGGCATCGAACCACGCGAAGAACCATGCCTTGAACGCGTCGGCCGCCGCGCTTTCGTCGAGACGGTCGGCCTCGATCGCGGCCCAGTCCCACACGAACGGGCGGATCGACACGGCCGCCGTGTCGAGATCGAACGCGAACGGCTCGAAATCCAGCTGCGTGGCGGAATCGACCATCGCCGGCTGGCCGGCCGATTCGCCTTCGGTCGCGATGATGTCGGCCCGGCACGGCAGCGCGAGCGGCCCTTCGGTGGCGAGCGCGCCGTCGGCATGCCGGTAGGCCGGTTCGGCGATCACGGCCGGTTGTGCGGCCGCTTTCGCGAGCAGGTCGGCATACGGTTGGCGAATGGCGCGGAGCAGTTCGGAGACGGTCATCGTGGCGTGTCGGCTGGGCAGGAAACGATCGGTCACAGGCAGGCGGTGCGCCGTGCGGCCGGCATCGCACGACGCGGCCGCTTCGGTACCCGACAGCCGTGATCGTACGGTACTTCCGCGAAACGCGGACAGTCGGCCGAACGGCCGGCGCGCCCCGCATCGTGCGGCGGCGCGTTTAGACGTTTACCTTCAAACAATGGAAAACGCCCGTCGAGCGCGTTCTCGATGTGCTTCAATCAATCCGGTTTGTACTCCTACTAAAACGACGAATTCAGAACAGGCCGGATCAATCTTTCACAGGAGACAGTCGATGGCACGGAAACGGTTTTGACGCGGCGCACACGATGGTCTGCAACACCGCCGAACTTCCTTCGATGAAAGCAGGTTATCCCAGGGGCCCCAACCATGTCCTCCAGACGTTTCATGCTGGCCGCGGCAGCCGTATCCGCCGCGCTGGCGGCCGCCGCACCGCCGGCCAGCGCCGGCGCACCGGCCGTGTCCGATCCGTTCTATACCTACACCGGCACCACGCCGCTGGCATCGATTCCACCGGGCACGGTGCTCAAGGCGCGCAACGTCACCTATCACGTGGCCGGCATTCCGACCGCGCTGACCGCGCAGCAGTTGCTGTATCGCACCAATAACGCGCTGAACCAGCCGGTCGTGAACGTGACGTCGGTGATCCGGAGCCAGGTCAGCAACGGCCGGGCCATCTCGTACCAGTCGGCTTACGATTCGCTGAACCCGTACGACGAGCCGTCGCAGGTGATCGCCGGCGATCGCGACGTCACGAAGATCATCAACGTCGGCACGCTGCTCTACAGTGCGGAATCGATTCCGCTGTCGACGCTGCTGCTGCTCGGCTACAACGTCATCGTGCCCGATACGGAAGGCCAGACGGCCGACTTCGCCGCCGGCCCCGAATACGGGATGACGACGCTCGATTCGATCCGCGCGGCGCTCAATACGCCGTCGACCGGCCTGAGTCCGTCGAGCAAGGTCGCGATGATCGGCTATTCCGGCGGCGCGATCGCGACGAACTGGGCCGCGCAGCTCGCGCCGAGCTATGCGCCCGAGATCAACAGGCAGCTCGTCGGCGCGGCGGAAGGCGGTGTGCTGGTCGACCCCGCGCACAACCTGCGTTATGTCGACGGCAGCATCGTATGGGGCGGCGTGGCCGCGGCCGCGCTGGCCGGGCTGTCGCGCGGCTACGGATTCGACCTGACGCCCTATCTCAGCGATACCGGCGTCGCCGTGTTCAACGACATCCAGAGCCAGTCGCTCGCGTACATCCTGCCGAAATACACGGGGCTGCGCTGGGGCACGCTGTTCAAGCCGCAATACGCGAATGACATCAACAGCATTCCCGCGTACGTGACGTATGCCAACAAGGTGAATGCCGGGCTGGCCGCATCGCCGACGATCCCGATGTTCATCGGCCAGGGCACGGCGGGCGCGCTGGACGGCACCTTCAGCAGCCAGGTGGGTGATGGCGTGATGCTCGCGTACGACGTGCGCGCGCTCGCGCAGAAGTTCTGCGCCAGCGGCACGCCGGTGACGTACACCGAGTATCCGCTCGAGCATGCCGGGGCGATCGTGCCGTGGGTGGCCGGCATGCTGCCGTGGCTCTACGACCGTTTCAACGGGAAAGCCGCGCCTAGCAACTGCTGGCTGACGTCGCTGCTGCCGAGCAATTCGCTGGCGCCCGAGACGCTGCACTAGCCGCACCGTACCGCGAGGCGCATGGCCGGGCGACCCTTCACGGGTCGCTTTTTTCACTCCGGGATTGATCCCGGTCGCATCAACGCGGCCTTTGCCGCGCCCGGCCCTCCCGCCGGAACCCTTCGCCGCCCCGCCCGGGTGCCATAATCGAGCCTGCTCATCATTACAGACGTCCCCCGGAGAATCACCATGCAGAACCTCGACAATCCTTCCCACGATCGCGAGGTAGGCAGCGCCGACGCGACGCAGGACACCACGCGCATCGACGACGTCCGCATCGGCGCCGTGCGCCCGCTGATTTCGCCCGCGCTGCTGCTGGACGAGCTGCCGGTGCCGGCCGCCACGCAGACGCTCGTCGAGGACACGCGCCGCGCGATCGGCGACATCCTGCACGGCCGCGACGACCGGCTGCTGCTCGTCGTCGGCCCGTGTTCGATTCACGATCACGACCAGGCGCTCGACTACGCACGCCGGCTGAAGGCCGCCGCCGATGCGCTGAAGGACGACCTGCTGATCACGATGCGCGTCTACTTCGAGAAGCCGCGCACGACGGTCGGCTGGAAGGGCTACATCAACGACCCGCGCCTCGACGGCAGTTTCCGCATCAACGAAGGGCTGCGTGCCGCGCGGCAATTGCTGCTCGACATCAACGCACTGGGCCTGCCGGCGTCGACCGAATTCCTCGACCTGCTGAGCCCGCAATACATCGCCGACCTGATCGCATGGGGCGCGATCGGCGCGCGCACGACGGAGAGCCAGAGCCACCGCCAGCTCGCGTCGGGCCTGAGCTGCCCGATCGGCTTCAAGAACGGCACCGACGGCGGTGTGCAGGTCGCATCCGACGCGATCGTTGCGGCGGCCGCGAGCCATGCGTTCATGGGGATGACGAAGATGGGGATGGCCGCGATCTTCGAGACGCGCGGCAACGACGATGCGCACGTGATCCTGCGCGGTGGCAAGAACGGCCCGAACTACGACGCTGCGCATGTCGAGGCGAGCTGCGCGGTGCTGCGCAAGGCCGGGTTGCGCGAACAGGTGATGGTCGACTGCTCGCATGCAAACTCGAACAAGTCGCATGAGCGGCAGATCGAGGTGGCGCAGGATCTCGCGCGGCAGTTGGGGCAGGGCGAGCACCGGATCGTCGGCGTGATGGTGGAGAGTCATCTCGAAGCCGGCAGGCAGGACCTGAAGCCGGGCGTGCCGCTGAAGTACGGCGTATCGATCACGGATGCTTGCCTGAGCTGGACGCAGACGGAGCCGGTGCTCGACGTGCTGGCGGAGGCCGTGCGGCAACGGCGTGCACAGTCGCGCAACGCATGACACGGACGATACCGGCATGACCGATTTCCCTTCCGACGCACCGGCTGTCCCGGGCGAACCCGCTGCTTCCGGCGGGGCGGCGACGGTGCCGCCCGGCAAGCTGTTCACGATGGCGGGCATAGGCTGGGCGGCGTTTCTCGGCTCGCCGCTCGCCGGCGGCATCCTGCTCGCGGCGAACGCGCGGCGTCTCGGCCACCGCGCGCTCGCGCAGCGGCAGATTCTCGTCACGGCACTCGTCACGCTCGTGTCGATCGTGCTTTACGCGGCGGCGGACGTTCCGGAAACCGCGGCGGTGCCCCACGCGCTCGTGCATGTGGTCGTCATTGCCGGCCTCGCCGGGACGATCGTCTATGCACGGCACGCGCAGCGCGCGGCCGTCGACGCTCACCGGGCGGCCGGTGGCGCACTGCAATCGAACTGGCGTGCGGCGGGCATCGGCCTGCTGACGCTGCTCGGCGTCTGGCTGTCGATTGCGACGGCGATCGTCGTGCTGGGTGTTGCGGGTGTGCTGAACTTCGACAACGACCTGCGGCTCGTGCGCGACTATCCGGCGCCCGCGGAACTGCGTCTGCCTGCGGGATGGCGGGTCGCGAACCAGCCGGAGGATCGCGGCGACGCGACCTACCGGATCCGGCGCTTCAGGTTCGGGCTGATCTCGGCCGGGATCGAGTTCGTCATCGGCGACAAGAGCGACGATGCCCTGTCGAGCCTCTGCGACGGGTGGGACGAGGGAGGCGGGGAAGGGGGCAGCGCGACCGAATCGCCGCACGCGGCAAACGAAACGATAGCCGGCAGGCCCGCACTGACTTGCGAGCACAAGGAGACGCTCGGCGATGCAGTCGTCCACCAGGCGGTCGTGGCGACTGCCGGCGACACGAAGACCTGCGCGCTGATCTACACGGCGCGCGAGGAGAACTACGCGCGTTATCTGCCGGAGTTCGATCGCGTTCGCGATTCGCTGCGTTGTCCGTAGTGTCGCCATCGCGCGGGGCGGGTGACGGGTGCTGCGTCATCGCGTCCGATGCAGCGTTGCGCGAGTGGCGCTAACATGGGCCGGTGCGATGTGTCGCGCGCGGGCCGCCGGGCTTCGCGCGGCGCATGCACGGCGGCGGCTCGGCCGGCCGCCGCGACCGACAACAATTCACCGGAGTGCACAACAGCATGGCTTTCTACAAGACCCTCATCGCAGCAACCGTCCTCGCCTCGAGCGTCAGCGCGCACGCGCAGATCGCAGGTGCGCAGCCGATCAGCGTCACCGTCGAGCAATCGCAGGCGCTGCTCGAAGGCTGGAGCGTGAAGAAGAGCGTGCTCGGCAAGGCCGTCTACAACGACGACAACCAGAAGGTCGGCACCGTGCGCGACCTGATCGTCGCGCCGGACGGCTCGGTGTCCGCGGCGATCGTGTCGGCCGGCGGCTTCCTCGGCGTGGCCGCGCACGACGTCGCGGTGCCGATCGCGTCGCTCGACGTGCGCAAGGGCAACATCTACCTGCCGGGCGCGACGAAGGAAGCGCTGAAGGCGACGCCGGCGTTCCAGTACGCGAAGGTGCCGTCGCCGCCGAAGCCGAAGAAGGTCGACGACAAGCACTGATCGCCGATTCGATGCATCGCCGCCCGGCGCGCACCGCGCCGGGGGCGGCGACCGTCGTTCGTCGATGGCCATGCGAGTCGGCGCGAGTCGGCGCAAGTCGGCGGGGTTCGGCCTCGCATCGTGGCTCCGGACGAATTGCCTCGACGATCGATGCCGATGCAACTGCGCATCGCGCGCGAATCGGCACGGTGCGCCGTCACACGCCGTGAATGCCACACATGCCGGCGATCAGATCGCCGGCTTCTCCTCGCCCACCCATACCCCGCTGAACCCGAACGAAACCGGCCCGCTCAGGAGCACGCTGCCGGTACCGTCCCATCGAACGGTGACATCGCCGCCGTCGCAGGTCACGCGCACCGTATCGTCGAGCAGCCCGCGCCGGATGCCGTTGACGACCGCACCGCACGAACACGATCCCGAACCGAGCGGCACGCCGCCGCCGCGCTCCCAGATGCGCAGGCGAATATGCGTGCGATCGATGACCTGAACGAAATGCACGTTGGTTTTTTGCGGAAACAGCGGATGCGTTTCGATGGCGGAGCCGAGTGCCGCGACGTCGATCGCGCGGAGATCGTCGACGAAGAACGTGCAATGCGGGTTGCCCATGTTGCAGGCGGCCGGCGCGCCGGGCAGCGGCAGCGCGAGGGTGTCGAGTGCGTCGGCGACCGGCACGTCCCGCCAGCCGGTGAGCGGCGTGCCCATCTCGACGGTGATCAGGCCGTTCGTCTCCCTCGAACACACGAGATAACCGCGGCGGGTCCGCAGCACGAGCGACGCCATGCCGGATTCCCGCATCAGCTTCCATGCGACGCCGCGCGTCGCGCTGCCGCAGGTGTCGAGCGGCGAGCCGTCGGCGTTCCAGAAGGCGACGCGGGCCGCCGCGTCGTCGCAGTCCGACACGACGGCAAGCTGGTTGAAGCCGATGCCGCGGTGCCGGTCACCCATGCGTCGCACGAGGTCGCGGTCGATCGCGTGCTCACGATCCTGATCCTGACCGCGCAGGTCGACGATGACGAAGTCGTCGCCGTTTGCGTTCATCTTCTGAAATCCGATCGGCATGGCGGTTCCGGCAGAGAGACAGGTGAACACTGTACGTGGCCCGCCGTTCACGATCAATCGCGCGCCGGACGATATCTACCCAACCGGCATCTACGTAATTCTACGTAGCTCCGCATACGTAGTTAACCGCTTGTAAGCCTCCCCGGTCACACGGAATACTACGGCCCATCGCCGCGGCCTTTGCGAGACCGCGGCACGACGCATCGACGTCACGCGGGTTCGGCGCCTCGCCGCATCCACTCAAAAACACATTGGAGACCAGGAGACGCCATGAATCGGGCTTCCAGTACCCTGCTCTGGATTGCGGTCGCGCTGCTCGGCGCGTTCGCGTTCGGCACGATCGCACTCGCACACGGCGAGCGCGTCAGTGCCCTCTGGATCGTGATCGCCGCAGTCTGCGTGTATCTGATCGCGTATCGCTTCTACAGCCGTTTCATTGCCAGCAAGGTCATGCAGCTCGACGGGCTGCGGATGACGCCGGCCGTCAAGTACAACGACGGCCTCGACTACGTGCCGACCAACAAGTACGTGCTGTTCGGCCATCACTTCGCCGCGATCGCCGGCGCCGGCCCGCTCGTCGGGCCCGTGCTCGCCGCGCAGATGGGCTATACGCCCGGCATGCTGTGGATCCTGGCCGGCGTCGTGTTCGCCGGCGCGGTGCAGGACTTCATCGTGCTGTTCATCTCGACGCGTCGCGACGGCCGTTCGCTCGGCGACCTCGTCAAGATGGAGCTCGGCACGGTGCCCGGCGTGATCGCGCTGTTCGGCGCGTTCCTGATCATGGTGATCATCCTCGCGGTGCTCGCGCTGATCGTCGTGAAGGCGCTGACCAATTCGCCGTGGGGCACGTTCACCGTCGCCGCGACGATTCCGATCGCGCTGTTCATGGGCGTCTACACGCGCTACATCCGTCCGGGCCGCATCGGCGAAGTGTCGATCATCGGCTTCGTGCTGCTGATGGCGTCGATCGCGTTCGGCCAGCACGTGCACGATTCGCCGACGCTCGCCGCGTGGTTCACGTTCACCGGCACGCAGCTCACGTGGATCCTGATCGGCTACGGCTTCGTCGCATCGGTGCTGCCGGTGTGGCTGCTGCTCGCGCCGCGCGACTACCTGTCGACGTTCCTGAAGATCGGCACGATCCTCGGCCTCGCGATCGGCATCCTCGTCGTCGCGCCGGAACTGAAGATGCCCGCGCTGACGAAGTTCGTCGACGGCACGGGCCCGGTGTGGTCGGGCAACCTGTTCCCGTTCCTGTTCATCACGATCGCGTGCGGCGCCGTGTCGGGCTTCCATGCGCTGATCTCGTCGGGTACGACGCCGAAGCTGATCGACAACGAAACCAACGCGCGCTTCATCGGTTACGGCGCGATGCTGATGGAATCGTTCGTCGCGATCATGGCGCTGGTTGCCGCGTGCGTGATCGAGCCGGGCATCTACTTCGCGATGAACGCACCGGCCGCCGTGCTCGGCTCGACGCCGGAAGCGGTGGCCAACACGGTCACGCAATGGGGCTTCGTGCTGACGCCGGACATGCTGACGCAGACCGCGAAGGCCGTCGGCGAAACGACGATCATCGCGCGCGCGGGCGGCGCGCCGACGCTGGCCGTCGGCATGGCGCACATCCTGCACCAGGTGATCGGCGGCGAAGCGATGATGGCGTTCTGGTATCACTTCGCAATCCTGTTCGAGGCGCTGTTCATCCTGACGGCCGTCGACGCGGGCACGCGCGCGGGCCGCTTCATGCTGCAGGACCTGCTCGGCACGTTCCACCCGGCGCTCAAGCGCACCGAGTCGCTGCCCGCGAACCTGGTCGCCACCGCGCTGTGCGTGGCCGCGTGGGGCTACTTCCTGTACCAGGGCGTGGTCGATCCGCTCGGCGGCATCAACACGCTGTGGCCGCTGTTCGGCATCTCGAACCAGATGCTGGCCGCGATCGCACTGGTGCTCGGCACCGTCGTGCTGTTCAAGATGAAGCGCGAGCGTTATGCGTGGGTGACGATCGTGCCGACCGTGTGGCTGCTGATCTGCACGCTGACCGCCGGCTGGCAGAAGATTTTCGACGCGAACCCGAAGGTCAGCTTCCTCGCGCACGCCGCGAAGCTGCAGGCCGCGGTAGACGAAGGCAAGGTGCTTGCGCCGGCGAAGTCGATCGCGCAGATGAAGCGGATCATCTTCAACGACTACATCGACGCGGCGCTGGCCGGGCTGTTCATCTTCGTCGTCGTGGCGATCGCGGTGTACGGCGTGCTCGCCGTGCTGCGCGCGCGCCGCGAGTCGAAGCCGACCGTGCGCGAGACGCCGTACGAAGCGATGCCGGCCGCGCAGGCGCTCGGCAGCGGACGTTGAGGGGAGGCCGCGATGTTCAGCGATCTTGGCAGCGACCTGCGCAGCGCGGGGCGTTACCTCGGGCAGGCGTTGCGGCTGATGGTCGGCCTGCCCGACTACGACACCTACGTCGCGCACATGCGCGAGACCCATCCGGACCGCGAGCCGATGACGTACGAGGAATTCTTCCGCGAGCGTCAGAATGCGCGGTACGGGTCGGGAGCAGGGAAGTGCTGTTGAGCGGTTGAAACGGCAGGAAAGAACGAAAAGGCGTCATGGCGTGAAAGCCATGACGCCTTTTTTCATGTCGCCGCAAGGCGACCGGCTCGTGCAACGCATGCCGCTGCGTACGGCCGTCAGTCGTTGTCGTGACGGAGCGCAAGCACCGCGGCGGCCCCCGCGGCGAGCGCGATCAGCGTCAAGGCGACGGCGAAACCGGTCGCGCCTGCCGTGAAGCCGACGCGGTCGATCGCGTACCCGGTCATCACGGGCATCAGTCCCGCCGGGAGGTAGCCGCCGATGTTCATGACGGCGTTCGCTTCGGCGCGCCGCGCGTCCGGTACGTGCAGGCCGATCAGCGTCAGGCCGCCGAGCTGCCCGAGGCCTTGTCCCGCGCCCGCGAAAAGCGCCGCCGCGACGAGGACGGCAGCCGACGACGCATGCACGGCGATGCACAGCATCATCATCGACAGCGTGGTGGCGACCGTGCCGGCAACGAACGTCGCACGGATCGATCCGCGCCGCGCGACGAACTGGACACCGGTAGCGGCGATGAACATCGCGCAGGCCATGCCGCCCGCGAGCAGCGGGCTGCGCACGTGAAGCAGGCGTGCCAGCAACGACGGACCCAACGCAAGCACGAAGGAGGTTGCGGTGATGCCCGGCCCGAACACGGCGACACCGCTGGCGACATGGCGCCGGTTGTGAACCGGCACGGACGGCAGACGTAGCGGCGGCGCGTCGCCTGGCGCCTGCGCGGGCTGGTTGCGCGGCAGCCGCAGCGCGACGGCCAACGCGCTCAGCAGGATCACGAACTCGACGCCGAAGACGAGGGCGACCGGATGCGCGGTGGTTTGTGCGGCAATCCCGGCGAGCAACGGCCCGAGCCCCGCGCCGAGCACCATGGCGACCGACGCGAGCAGCGCGGCCTTGCGGCGCTCGGTGCCCGCGAGATCGATCACCGACGCCATGCCCGCCGACACGATCACGCCGACCGCGATGCCCGTCAGCAAGCGGGCGACCGCGAGCATGGCGACGGACGACGCGGTCGCGAACAACGCGCACGCGATCAGCGCCGCGGCGAGGCCGGGCAGCAGGACCGGCTTGCGCCCGTAACGGTCCGAAAGCTGGCCGGCGACGAGCAGCGTACCCAGCAGGCCGGCGATGTAGAGCGCGAAGATGACGGTCAGCGTGCCGGACGAGAAACCGAGTGCGCGCTGCCAGGACACGTACAGCGGCGTCGGCGAGTTGGACAGCATGAACACGGCGGTGACCATCCAGGCGGCGTGCGCCATGCGAGGCGCGGAACGCGAGCCCGCGGGTCGCGATTGGGGGACGGCGGTGTCGGACATGAGTGCGCTCCTTGTACGAGTTTTTTCGAACTATAGTTTAGTTCGAAAAAACTCGTACAGGGTGATATGCTTGCGGACATGAAACGAACCCACCCTGAACGGGCGGCCGGCCTCGCGCCGGCGCCCGCGGATTTGCCCGATCCGCTGCCGGAGCCGGACGTCGCCGAGCTTCGGCTCGAAACCATTCTTGGCGCGCTGGCCGATCCGTTGCGACTGACGATCGTGCGGAAACTGATGCTGGAATCCGAGGCTTACGACCATCCTTGCGGCTGGTTCGGCTTCGATCGCCCGAAATCGTCGCTCACCCATCACTTCAAGGCGTTGCGCGACGCGGGCGTGCTGCGCCAGCGTCAATACGGGCTCGAGCGGCGCAGCCGCGTGCGCACGGAAGATCTCGATCTGCGCTTTCCCGGCCTGCTGAAGCTCGTGGCCGAGTGGGCGCCGCCGGCAGACAGCGACGGTTGACGGCTGCTGGAGGGTGGAAGGTGGAGGGTGGATGAGCCGCCCGGCGGCACGCGCCGGCTCGCCATGCGGCGGCGAGCGTGACGCGCCGGGCGCGCGGCGCCGCGGAGCCTTTCGAGTGCCGGGCTTGATCTGCCTGCAACCCGGCTTCGTTTCCCGGCCGGTATCATGTGAACCATTCAACCCGATGAACCCGCACAGGAGGAGCCCGTCGTGCATGCCGGTGAGCGTTTCAACAGCATTACCCATCTCGTCGGCGCGGTGCTATCGGTGGCAGGGCTGGTAACACTGGTGACGATGGGCGCGCTCGAAGGCGACGCCTACAAGGTGGTGAGTTTCAGCGTGTACGGTGCGATGCTCTGCGTGCTCTACGCGATCTCGACGCTGTACCACAGCGTGCGTAGCCCGCGCCTGAAGGCCATTCTGCAGAAGTGCGACCACTCGGCGATCTACCTGCTGATCGCCGGCAGCTATACGCCGTTCACGCTGGTCACGCTGCGCGGCCCGTGGGGCTGGTCGCTGTTCGGCGTGAGCTGGGGGCTGGCCGTGTTCGGCATCGTGCAGGAACTGACGCTCGGGCGGCGCACGCGCATGCTGTCGATGATCCTGTACGTGGCGATGGGCTGGCTCGCGCTCGTCGCGGTACGTCCGCTGATCCACGCGCTGCCGCCGGTCGGCACCGCGTGGCTCGTGGCCGGCGGCCTGATCTACAGCGCGGGCATCTACTTCTTCATCAACGACGAACGCATCCGCCACGGGCACGGCATCTGGCATCTGTTCGTGCTGGCCGGCAGCCTGTGCCAGTTCGTCAGTGTCGCGATGTACGTTGCGTGAGCGGACGGCGGCGTCAGCCGCCGCCGGCGTCGTGTCGACCGGTCGTGGATCGACGATCGCACCGGCATCGGGTTGACGCATGTCGGCGCACCGGCACACGAGGTCGTTGTGTTCGCAACGCGTATGCGGACGTAATGCGATGAACCAGGGGGCGTGTGCAGGAAGATCCGCTCGTGCGTGGCGCTGTTCGTCGTGACACGCTTTCGCTTCGGGCGAATGATCTATTCGCCTTCGACCACACGAATCCCGACCGTGTGAGCGCCCACTTTCAGCACTTCCCTTGTTGCGATCCACCACGTCGCCATCGCAGACCCGGATATCGCCACAGCCGCCAGCAACGTCACCCGCATCGCCACCGGAAACGGCTGCACGGTCGCGATGCACGCGCCGAAGATCGCGACACCGAGCGCCGACCCGCTCTGCCGCGCCGCGTTCAGCGCGGCCGCCGCCACGCCCGCGCGGCGGCGGTCGACCGTCCCGAGTGCCGGCGACGTCGCGGCCGGCGAGATGAATCCCGATGCAAAGCCGATCGCGAGCATCGGCGCGACGGCGAGCCACGCCGGTGTCGCCGCACCGATGCCCGTCATCCCGAGCGCACCGGCCGCATAGAGCGCGAACGCGGCGCACATCGAACCGCGCGCGCCGAAGCGTGCAACGAGTCTGCCCGAGCACAGTCCGCCGAGCGCGACCATCGCCGTCATCGGCAGGAACGCGAGCCCGGTGTCGAGCGGGCTCGCGCCGCGAATCTGCCGATAGAACAGGCTGAGGACGAACAGCAAGCCGTAGAACACGAACGCCGATGCCATCGACACGAACGTCGATCCGGCGAACAGCCGGTTGCGGAAGAACGCGAGCGGCAGCATCGGTTCGCGGCGCCGCGCTTCGATCGCGATGAACGCGATCCACGCGACGGCGCTCGTCGCCGCGCCGCCGACGATCGGCGCGGAGCGCCAGCCGAGCGACGGGCCTTCGATCAGCGTGCCGATCAACGTGGCGATCGCGACGATGGCCGCGGCCTGGCCGCCCCAGTCGAAATGTCGCGACGCGTCGCCGGCGGCGCGCGTGACCGTGCGGGCGAGCCAGATGCCGGCAAGCCCGAGCGGCAGGTTCACGAAGAAGAGGCTGCGCCACCCGGACAGGTGGATCAGCAGGCCGCCGATCAGCGGGCCCGACGCCATCGCGATGCCGCCGCAGCCCATCCACAGGCTGATTGCCGATGCGCGCGCGGCCGGCTCGGGGAATGCGCGGTTGAGCAGCGCGAGCGAGCAGGGCACCAGCATCGCGCTGCCGACACCTTGCAGCGCGCGGGCGATCGCGAGCGCCGGGAGACTCGGCGCGATGCCGCATAGCGCGGATGCGGCGACGAAGATCGCGAGCCCCGCGACATAGACGGTGCGATCGCCCAGCCGGTCGCCGAGCGTGCCGCCCGTCATCAGCAGGCTCGCGAACGCGAGCGTGTACGCATTCACGATCCACTGCAGGCCGGCTATGCGGCTGCCGAACGTGTGGGCGATATCGGTGAGCGCGACGTTGACGATGGACGCGTCGAGCAGCACGAGCGTGTAGCTCACGCAGGTCGCGGCGAGCACGCGGCGGGCCGCGGCACGGTTCGGCGCGGCGGCCGTCATGCGCGTTCGGGCGCCGGCGCGGCGGCCCGCAGCGCGAGAAAGCCGACCCATCCCCAGTACACGCGATGATGCGCGATCAGCCCGTCGCGCAGGTCCATTACTTCGACGAGATCGACCTGGTCGCCTTCCGGCGTCGCGCGCGGATATTCCCACGTGAGCTGGCGCCCGTTCGAGAAGAACAACCCGGTGCGGTACCAGCGCCCGAGCCGGTTGCCCGGATTGCGCAGGCCGGCCGCGAAGAACGCACCGATCGCGGCCTTGCCGTGCAGCACGCCCGAGCCGTGATCGGGCAGCGTGACGACGATCAGCGGCGTTTCGAGCACCGCGTCGTCGGTATACAGCGCCATCAACGCATCGACGTCGCGCGCGACGACGGCCGCGTGCCAGCCTTCGTAAATGTGCCGGGCATCGGCATCGGGATGTGTCATGGCGGGTTCCGGAAGTGTCGATAACGGAACCCACTGTATGAGCGCGCCGTCGCGGGACGTTTCACGTCGACCCGAAACGTGGATGCCGCTGCGGCGAAGGCGGCGCTTATCGGCCGATTTCCGGCCGATTTTCGGCCGTTATCCGGCCAGCGCGTCGAGATTCAGCACGTACGACTTACCGATCCACACTGCGCAATCGCGATGGTCGCGCAGTTCGTCGCCCGTATTCGGATGCAGGAAGATATCCAGCGCGCCGTGATTCAGCACGAGCCACGGCACGATTTCGTCGAAGCGCGTGGTGTCGAACGCGATCTGGTACGACCACGCCGGGTGCGGGCCGACGAGGCGTTCGTGAAAGCGGCCGAGTTCGATGATCGCGCCGAACCGTTCGTCGACGACCTGGCGCAACGCCCACGCGGCGTCGCGGCTGGCCGCATCGAAATAGACGTGCGCATGCCAACTGTGGATCTCGGTGGTGTCGAGGGCAGCCATGGAAGGACTCGATAAAAATGGGAATGCATGAGGTGCCGTGCGAAACGGCCGATGCGTGATTATCGCGCGTCCTTGCCGCGCACGTCGTGTCGCTATCCGGCAAGCCGGATGCGATGCTTGTCCTGAATCACGAGAACCGTTCGATCCGGCAACGCCGCGGTTTGAGATATATATCCGCGGGTATCCGCACGCGCGATATCACACCGGAAGCCTTGCCGGAAGGTGCGCCCGCGGCGATCGCATCGGCAACACGTCATTTCCGAAATTGAAAAAGCGCTGTATGCACGGCCTCGGATCGTCTGAACAAATGCGATCAGGGCATTGAATGAAATAAGGAAATTCCGATTGGGCGGGATTCGCGCATGACGTGATTCGCGCACCGTATTCCGCAGCCGAAAATATCAATTGCGGAATCGGCTATTCAAGCGGCATGCAGCGCGACATACGATGCTTTCAACGCATCGTCGAACACGATCGATGCGGGGACAACCACCTGGAGGCCACTATGCGATCCCTCGTTCCCGTTGCGGTACTTTCCTGCGCACTCGTTGCGCTGCCCGCCGTCAGCTTTGCGCAGTCGACGGTTTCCGATGGGGCATCGAATGCCTCGCTGTCGAGCTGGTCGGCGGCGCGTGCCGAAACCAACGCGCAACTGATGCAGATGACGCGCGCAGGCTATCGCGCGACGTCGGCCGGCAACCAGAACTATCCGCTCGCGATGCAGCGTGCGCTCGAACGTGTCCGCAATCCGGTGCCGGACCGGTCGCGCGAAGAGCGGGCCGAGATGGAGGCGCGCGCCGCACGCGACGCGCAGGGCGGCCATCCGGTCAAGGCGTTCTTCGTGAAGACCGCGTACTACCTGAAGGGCGAGAACACGTTCTGATGCAGGAGACGAGCATGGCTTGCCCGATCCGATTTGCCTGCGTCGTGCGCGCGTCGGCGCTGCGCCGGCTGCCGGCCGCGCGAGCGTCGCAGCGGCGGGACGATACGCGCGGCGCGCGACGTCGTGCGAAACACCGCCGCCATGCGCGCCGTGATGCCGTTGCGTGCCGCACCGCGTGGCCGGCCGTCGCGGTGAGCGATGCGCCTGCAAGCGGGAGCCCGTCATGAAGGGCTCCCGGAAGCACCGCCGCCACGTGCCGCTGACCCGCGAGTGGTTGCTGCCACTGCCGCCGGTGCATGCGCGCGACATCTCGCTGAAATGCCACATGGCGCTCGTCGCGCTGCGCGGCGGGCATGGCAACGAGGCGCTGCTGATGCGGTTGCGCACGAGCGTCTACCTGGTGTTCCTGGCGCTCGACGATGCGGTGTGCGCGGATGCCGACATCGACCTGTGCGTCGACGCGGAGCGCGCGCTCGATGCGGGCGTGGCACGCGCGGCGCAAGGCGGCGCATGGACGCTGCACGACGACGAATGCGCGGTGCTCGAGCATGTGCTCGCGGCGAACGACACGTGCGTCACGACGCTCACGCGGCGTCGGCTGGCCGAGCTGTGGGAGCACGTCTGCGCGTTCGCGTCGAGCGGCCAGCCGGCGCTCGTCGCGGGCGCGGCGGAGAAGATCCGCATGCACGCAGCCGAATCGCTGGCCGCGTAGCGTCTCGCATTGGTTTTGCCGGGAGTCTGGAGGAGACAGGGCCGGCCGCACCGGCACGGCCGCCGTTAATCGCCGAAGCAGCGATTGCACGGCTGTCGCGGCCTGTCGTGGTCTGTCGTTTCCACAGGGTGACGGCGGAACGCGACTCGACACCACGGCCCAAAACAAAAGCGCCACGGAGCAGGCTCCGTGGCGCTTCTTTTTTCCCGCCGGCGCGGAAGGCAAGCCTCCCGCGTGGCGAAACGCGCTTAAGCGGCGGCTGCCGGTTTCGCCGGCTTCTGCAGCTTGCCCTTGCCGGCGCGCTGGATTTCCTCGAGCTTGATCTCGACGTGGCGCGAGAACACGTACTCGGCCGGACGCTGCTTGTCGATCGGAATGTCCGGTGCGAACGGGCCGTCGGTCTTGATGCCCTTGCGGCTCACGGCGAACGCCTTCAGCGGATGCGCCATCGTGTCCATCACGGCGGTCGCCTCGAAGCCGCAGTGGACCATGCAGTCCGCGCACTTCTCGTAGTTGCCGACGCCGTAGTTGTCCCAGTTCGTGTCTTCCATCAGTTCCTTGAAGGTCTTCACGTAACCTTCGCCGACCAGGTAGCACGGCTTCTGCCAGCCGAACACCGTACGCGCCGGGTTGCCCCACGGCGTGCACTTGTACGTCTGGTTGCCGGCCAGGAAATCGAGGAACAGCGACGACTGGCTGAACGACCAGCGCTTGCCGCCTTCGCCGCGCTTCAGGATCTCGCGGAACAGGTTCTTCGTCTTGTCGCGGTTCAGGAAGTGCTGCTGATCCGGTGCGCGCTCATACGCGTAGCCCGGCGACACGGTGATGCCGTCGACGCCGATCGGCTTGAGCGTATCGAAGAACTTCGCGACGCGCTCGGGGATCGCATCGTTGAACAGCGTGCAGTTGATGTTCACGCGGAAGCCGCGGCGCTTCGCTTCCTTGATCGCTGCGACCGCCTTGTCGTACACGCCTTCCTGCGACACCGAGTGGTCGTGCATCTGCGCGTCGCCGTCGAGGTGAACCGACCAGACGAAGTACGGACTCGGCTGGTAGTCGTCCATCTTCTTTTCCATCAGCAGCGCGTTCGTGCAGAGGTAGACGAACTTCTTGCGCTTCATGATGCCGCGGACGATTTCCGGCATTTCCTTGTGCAGCAGCGGCTCGCCGCCGGCGATCGACACGATGGGTGCGCCGCACTCGTCGACCGCTTCCAGGCATTCCTGGACGGACAGGCGCTGGTTCAGGATGGGATCCGGGTAATCGATCTTGCCGCAGCCGTTGCAAGCGAGGTTGCAGCGGAACAGCGGCTCGAGCATCAGCGCGAGCGGATAGCGTTTGTTGCCGGACAGGTGTTGGCGCGTGATGTACGCGCCGACGCGGACTTGCTGGAGCAGCGGAATAGACAAGAGATGTCCTCCTTAAACTTCGCGGGCGACAGCTTGCGTGAGCTTCGCCGGCAACTTGAATTCGACTTTTTCTTCACGGCCCGCCATCGTCGTGACGTCGACGGGGCCCAGCGCGCGCAACGCGCCGATTACATCTTCAACCATTTCCTCGGGCGCGGACGCCCCGGCGGTCAGGCCGACGGTCGTCGCATTCGCGAACCATTCGGCCTTGACTTCCGAACCGTCGGCGACGAGGTAGCTCGGCACACCGCTTTCGGTGCCGATCTCGCGCAGGCGGTTCGAGTTCGAGCTGTTCGTCGCACCGACCACGAGCAGTACGTCGACCTGTTCGCTCAGTTCGCGCACGGCGGCCTGGCGATTCTGCGTGGCGTAGCAGATGTCGCGCGTGTCCGGGCCGACGATGTCGGTGAACCGGCGCTGCAGCGCTTCGATGATGCCGCGCGTATCGTCGACCGACAGCGTGGTCTGCGTGATGTACGCGACCGGCGTGTCGACGGGCAGCGTCAGCGTATCGACTTCCGCTTCGCTTTGCACGAGGATCACCTCGGCCGGAATCTGGCCGATCGTACCCTCGACTTCCGGGTGCCCCGCATGGCCGATCAGGATCAGCCGGCGGCCCGCCGCGACGTACTGGCGGCCTTGCACGTGCACTTTCGTGACGAGCGGGCAGGTGGCGTCGAGCACGTCGAGCCCGCGCGTTTGCGCATCGCGCTCGACCGTCTGGGCGACACCGTGCGCGCTGAAGATCGCGACAGCGCCGTGGGGCACCTCGTCGAGCTCCTCAACGAATCGCGCCCCTTTATCACGCAGGTTTTCGACGACATGCCGGTTATGCACGATCTCGTGACGCACATAGACCGGCGCACCGTGCTGTTGCAGCGCGCGATCGACGATCTCGATCGCACGGACAACCCCCGCACAAAAGCCGCGGGGCTGGGCAAGGATGACTCGCATAAGTGAGCGAACTCCGACGACAGACGCCGGGGTTCGAGGAGCTGGCACTCGCTCGCTCGCCCCGGCTTGATGTTATGAAGGCAGGAACGAACCGGCCGGCCAGGCCCCGGAACCCCGAATTAATCGCGCATTTTAACTCTATCGGGCCGTCCTTGCTTTGGTGCTGTATCCGCCGTGTTGCATTTGCGGGAGAGCCGCGTCGGCGCTGGCGCGTGCGGAACCCAGTAAACTATGCGGTTTCGCGGGCAGCCGCTCCGGCTGCCCGGCGTCGCGCTCATTTCAAGGCCATTCGATGACCGTCGATTCTTACGCGTATTACCCGGCCGCCCGTGCGGTTTCGGGCGCTTTGTTCCTGACCCCCATTGATCTTGCCGAACCCGGCGCCCGGCAGGAGGCGCGCCGATGATGCTGGTTCTCGCTTTCCTGGTGTCCGGGCTGTCGCTGATCATCTGGATCGTGCTGCTCGTCGCGCGTGGCGGTTTCTGGCGCGCGGTGCCCGCGCGGCCGTTGCCGCCCGAGGCGCGCGGCGCCGCGGCCGAGGCCGGCTGGCCGGCCGTCGTCGCGGTCGTGCCGGCGCGCAACGAGGCCGACGTGATCGCCCGGGCGGCGACTTCGCTGCTCGAGCAGGATTACCCGGGCGAATTTCATCTGATCATTGTCGACGACCATAGCGACGACGGCACCGCCGACGCGGCCCGCGCGGCCGCGCTCGCGATCAACCGCGCCGACCGGCTGACGGTGCTGGCCGCGAAGCTGCTGCCGGCCGGCTGGTCGGGCAAGGTGTGGGCGCAGTCGCAGGGGATCGCCGCGGTGCAGGCGCTCGGCCTGCCGGCCGACTACCTGCTGCTGACGGACGCCGACATCGGCCATCCGCCGGACGCCGTCGCGCAGCTCATCACGCGCGCGCAGGCCGAGAACCGCGATCTCGTGTCGCTGATGGTGCGGCTGCGCTGCGATTCGTTCTGGGAAAAGGCGTTGATCCCGGCGTTCGTGTTCTTCTTCGCGAAGCTCTACCCGTTCTCGTGGATCAACAACCCGCGCAACCGGACGGCCGGTGCCGCGGGCGGCTGCATGCTGGTGAAGCGCACGGCGCTCGAGGAAGCGGGCGGCATCGAGTCGATCCGCGGCGCGCTGATCGACGACTGCAGCCTGGCCGCGCAGATCAAGCACCGCGGCAGCGGCCGCCACCCGATCCGGCTCGACCTGGCCGACCGCAGCGTGTCGCTGCGTCCGTACGACAGCTGGCGCGACATCTGGAACATGATCGCGCGCACCGCGTTCACGCAGCTGCACTATTCGCCGCTGCTGCTGGCCGGCACGCTGCTCGGGATGACGATCATCTATCTCGTGCCGCCCGCCGCGGCGCTCGCGTACGGTGCGCGCGCATGGCCGGCGTGGCTCGCGTGGGCGTCGATGTGCGCCGCGTATGCGCCGATGCTGCGCTACTACCGGCGCTCGCCGCTGTGGGCGCCCGCACTGCCGCTCGTCGCGCTGTTCTACGTCGGCGCGACGTTCGCGTCCGCGTGGCGCTACTGGCGCGGCAAGGGCGGCCAGTGGAAGGCCCGCGTGCAGGCGCCGGTGGATCGCTGAGCGCATCCCGGGAGGCGTGCCTCCCGGCAGCCGGAAAGCAAACAGCCTGATCGTGGAAACGGTCGGGCTGTTTCGTTTTCGGCGGGCGCTGCCTGCCGGTGCCTAGCGCTGGGTCAGCATCATGTACATCTGGACCACGACGTCCGGCGAGAACGTGAACGGCACCCAGCCGTAGCCCGTGTGACGGGCGACCAGCAGGCGGTCGCCGTTCGACTGCTTCTGCACGGCCATCATCGGGTTCTTCGTCGTCACGAAGCGCCAGCCGGCCGGGATGCCGGGCGGGGGCTCCGGCTGCATCGACGCCCGCGCATGCGCGAGTTCCTCGATCAACTGGCCCAGTTGCTCCGGATGCAGCGTGATCGATTCGCCGTTGATGGTCAGCGTGAGTTCGTTCTGCGTCGGACGCGACACGTGCAGCGTCGATTTGTCGGACGGCGCCGGCGTGTTGGCTGCGTCGGCTTCGACTTCGGCTTCGACTTCACTTTCAACCGGCGTGTCGGCTTGCGCCGTCGCGACGATTGCCGTCCCGGTGTCGGTCGTTGCCTCCACCGCTTCGGCCACGGCCGGCGCGGGCGCGTTCACGGCAGGTTCCGCCGCCGGCGTGCCGGCCGGCGCGGGTTCGACGACTTCCACCGCAACGGCCGTGGCGGCCATCGCGCTCGTCGCGGCTTCCTTGACGACGGCCTCGACCAGCGCCTCGGCGTCGGCGATGGCCTTCGCGTGGTGCTGCGCGGCCGCTTCGGCTTGTGCGATCGCTTCGGTGTGGCGTTGCGTGACGGCCTCGGCCTGCGCGGCGGCATCGGCGTGGCGTTGCGCGGCCGCCTCGGCCTGCGCGATCGCTTCGGTATGGCGTTGCGTGACGGCTTCGGCCTCGGCGGTGGCGTCGGCGTGACGCTGCGCGGCGGCCTGCGCTTC
Organism: Burkholderia sp. AU4i; assembly: GCF_000466765.1. Lineage (NCBI taxonomy): Bacteria > Pseudomonadati > Pseudomonadota > Betaproteobacteria > Burkholderiales > Burkholderiaceae > Burkholderia > Burkholderia sp. AU4i. The sequence continues at coordinate 65,003 of NZ_ASSI01000053.1, forward strand.
CGCGATCGCTTGCGCGTGCTGCTGCGCGAGCGCTTCGGCTTCGGCGATCGCTTCCGCGTGACGCTTCGCGGCGGCTTCGGCTTCCGCGATGGCGGCCGCGTGGCGCTGCGTGGCCGCTTCGGCTTCGGCGGTCGCGTCCGCGTGACGCTTCGCGGCGG